>JBOICL010000447.1:0-15940 GCA_050740055.1 Stenotrophobium sp. | reverse complement strand
ATCCTCGGCGCCTCGCGCGCGCAGATGAAGCCGGTCTGGAACGGCAAGGAATTCACGCCGCGACTGATGTTGCCACTGTCGCTGTCTTATGATCACCGCGTCATCGACGGCGCCTATGCGGCCCGTTTCATCGTGCAACTGGTGAAGCTGCTGTCGGATGTGCGCAGGCTGGCGCTGTAAGCAAGGGGTTCAGCTTTCAGTGGCGGTTA
This sequence comes from Stenotrophobium sp., assembly GCA_050740055.1. Taxonomy (GTDB): domain Bacteria; phylum Pseudomonadota; class Gammaproteobacteria; order Nevskiales; family Nevskiaceae; genus Stenotrophobium. Next base: position 15,731 of record JBOICL010000447.1, on the reverse strand, counting down.
TGAGGAAACCGGCGCGCTCCCGATAGTCGGTATGCGTAGCGTGACTGCGAGGCCGCCGCCTTTGCGGTTGGCCGCGGCACAGCGGCCGCCATGTGCGCGCGCGATGCGTTCGACAATCGCGAGGCCCAGTCCCTGTCCCTCGATATCCCCGGCGTTGCTGCCGCGAAAATAAAGCCGGAACAGTTGCGGCAATTCGGCTTCTATGACGCCGCGCCCGCGATCCGCGACTTCGATCAGTGCGTCCTGCCCCTCCCGCGCGACACGCACGTCGATCTTTCCTGCGGTGCCGCCATACTTGACCGCGTTTGACAGCAGGTTGTTGAGCGCGCGCGACAGCAGGGCGCGCTGGCCGCGCACGAGGATCGGCGGCGAGGCAGCACCAAGCAGGCTGACATTCACGGTATCGGTCTGCGAACGCAGGTCGGCAATGCGTTCCGCCGCCAGTTCATGCAGGTCCACGGTTTCGTCCATGCGTTCCGGCAGTTTTGCTTCCAGCCTTGCCAGCGCGAGCATTTCCGCGATGATGCGGTCGAGTCTTGCGACTTCGCGTTCGGCGCGTGCGAAATGCTGCGCGCCGTTCTCGGCGCTGCCGCCGCGCGCCAGTTCCAGCGCCAGTTGCAGGCGCGCCAGCGGCGAACGTAATTCGTGCGACACGTCCTGCAGCAGCACGCGCATGTGATCCACCAGCGCCTCGATGCGTCCGGCCATGTGGTCGAAATCGCGCGCGAGCTGTCCCAGTTCGTCGGAGGACAGGCTGAGCGGCGCACCGACGCGCGCGGACAGGTCGCCCTGCGCCATGCGCCGCGCCGCGTCCTGCACGGCGGCGACGGGCTTGGCGATGCCGCGGCTGACGCGCCAGCCGACCAGTGCGATCACCACCAGCGACAGCAGCACTTCCACCGACAGCGGCAGCAGCAGCCTGAACGGCGGCGGGCTATGCGGATCGCGCACCGCGAGAAAGCGCCATTTCCTTCCCTGCGGCGCACCGGCGACAACGCTGGCCAGGGTCTGTTCGCTGGTGGGGTGCAGCACCACACTGTTGCTTGCATTCAACTCCTGCAAGTGTGCGCGTATGGCTTCGGGCAAAGGCCGTTCGAGCAGGTTGTGCCCATTTTCCATCAGTGCGATATCGATGCCGCGGTGTTGCAACTGTTCGGCCCATAGCGACAGCGCCGTGGTGCCGCCTCCCGCGTAGAGCGCGGCTGACTCCTCGCCAAGGGCGTTCCAGTCCAGTTGCAGATTGGCGTAGACGCGATGCGCGATGCGCTCGGTGAGTAAAATGCTGAACGTGAGCGTCAGTACGTTGGCGATGAAAAACCACAGAAACAGCCGGACATAGAGTCCGCCCCTCATGCGGATCTCCGCGCCAGCAGGTAGCCGACGCCGCGGATGGTTTCGATCGCGGGCGCCTCGTCGGAGGCGTCCATGAGCTTGCGCCGCAGGCGGCTGATGTGCACGTCGACGCTGCGGTCGTAGCGCTCGATGGTGCGTCCCAGCGCATCGCGCGTCAGCGATGATTTATCGACGATGGCGCCGGCGCGCCGCGCAAGCGACAGCAGCAGTCCGTATTCCGCGCTTGTGAGCTGCAACTCGTGGTCTTCGACCCAGGCGCGGCGCTCGCCGGGATGCAGGCGCAGCGTGTCCACCACCAATGGTTCCTCCAGCGACACCGAGCTGCGACGCAGCAGCGCACGCACACGCGCCAGCAGTTCGCGCGGCAGGAAGGGCTTGGAGAGGTAGTCGTCGGCGCCGAGTTCCAGGCCAACCACGCGGTCCACTGGTTCGCCGCGCGCCGACAGGATGATCACTGGCAGGCTGTGCTGAGGGCGCAGTTCGCGCAGGGCGGAGAGCCCGTCGCGGCCCGGCATCATCACGTCGAGGATCAGCAGGTCCGGGCGCTGCGCATCGTCGCGCAGAGCGTCCAGCACCGCGTTGCCGTCGTGTACGGCGATCACCTGCAAGTCCTCGCGGCTCAGGTAGTCGGTGAGCAGGGCGCAGAGTTCGCGGTCGTCGTCGGCAATCAGGATGCGTTGTGGCATGCTGCGCATTGTCTTGTTCATAGACCTCACCGCAAGAGCGTATGCCCCAACTTAACCATAGTTTACATTCAGGAAAGAGCACTTAATCCGGCCCGACTGGTCAGAATCACGCCGCTGGCCATGCGCCACCGCCGCGCGGCCACAGGGCGAATTCCGTAGAATCAAGCAGCCGATCCCGTGCCGGTTTATCATCCGCGCACGGTCAGCGCCTGCCGCAGGCCGAAACAATACCCGACATTCATGCAAGGAGATTCAAGATGAGTTCCAGACCCGGCCCTACCGGTCCTGTCAGTGCTGCAAATTTTTCCGGCCGCGCCGAATCCAGAGGCGTAAAGCGCACCTTCCTGGCCGGTGCCGCGCTGGGCCTGATGGCCGCGCTGGCCGGATGTGGTAATAGCAATACGACGACGGTCATGTTCTCCGCGTTTGCAGAACTGGGCCAGCCCAATTTCAACACGCCGACTGCCAACGGCGGCAGCAACACAGTTTCCGGCACCGGTTTGTCAGGACCGGTGGGTTCGGTAGCGACCAACGGCACCCTGTTCTATGTCGTGGATAGCAACAACAGCCGCATCCTCGGCTGGACCACGCCGCCCACGACACCCTCTACCCCGCCCAATTTCGTGCTGGGGCAGCTTGGGCTGACCACAAGAGCCGCTGGCAGCACGTCCAGCCAGCTGGCATTTCCCTCATCGGTGAGCATCGCCACCAATCCGACGACCAGCGCCGTGCAGCTGGTGGTCGCCGATACCGGCAACAACCGCGTCCTGATCTGGAATACGCTGCCCACCACCACCGCGCAGCCCGCGGACGTGGTGATCGGGCAGGCCGGCTTCGGCACCAGCAAGGCAAATGGCGGCGGTGCCGCGCCGTCGTCCACCGTGCTCAGCAGTCCGACGAATGCGCAGATTGCCAATGGCCAGTTGTTCGTGGCGGACCAGGGCAATGACCGTGTGCTGATCTGGAATGCCGTGCCGACGGCCAGCAGCACGGCGGCCAACATCGTGCTCGGCCAGCCGGACATGGTCTCCGACCAGGCGCAGTGCATCGGCACGCTGCCGCCGAATGTCACCGTCGCGACATGCCCGTCCCAGATCAACAGCTTCACCAACGCGAACTACCAGTTGCATAACCCCAACGGCCTGTGGACGGATGGCTTTGCGCACTTGCTGGTAGCCGACACCGGCAACAATCGTGTGATGTCTTGGAACGGCATTCCCACAAGTAACGGCGCCGCCGCCACCAACGTGGTGGGGCAGATCACCTTCAACACCAGCACGGGCACCAATGGCGCCTCCGGCCTGCGCGGCCCGACCGGTGTGGGCTCGGGTGCTGCCGGGTTCTATGTCGCCGACCAGGGCAACAACCGCGTGCTGTTCTACTCCACCTTCCCGACCAGCAATGGCTTGGCGGCGACCAGCGTGTTCGGCCAATCCGACTTCACCCACACCGTAGCTGATGACGACGATCAGAATGGCGTGTCCGACACCACCACCAACGCGGCGGGCGGCAGCGTGCTGGTGCCCACTGCGCGCACGCTGAATGCTCCGAGCGGCGTCAGTGTTTACAACGGCACGGTGTACATCACCGACCAGGCGAACAATCGCATCATGCTGTTCAGCGGCCAGTAAACCGGCGGCTGAATCCACGGCGGTTCGTTTCACCAGCCCCGTTCCGGTTTCCGGAACGGGGTTTTTCTTTGCGGCCCGCCAGCTTCAAAATGACGCGGCATGAGCAGTCACGACAGCTATCCGAAAATCTGGAAAGTGGTGCGCAAGATTCCGCGCGGCTGCGTCGCCACCTACGGCCAGGTGGCGAAGGAGGCGGGCTTGCCCAGACAGGCGCGGCTCGCAGGTTATGCCCTGCACCGCACGCCGCTGGGCATGAAGCTGCCCTGGCATCGCGTGATCAACGCGCAGGGCCGCATCTCCTTTCCGGTGGGAACCGAACAACACGAAGAGCAGCGCCGCCTCCTGGAGCAGGAGGGCGTGATTTTCTCTGGCGGGCGCGTTAGCCTGACGCGCTATCAGTGGCGCCGCGGCGCGGTTTCGCAGGCACCGGTGCTGGATTGAACAGAGCTAGCTAACAACGCCTAAGCGAATCCATGCCGCGACGCCAGCTCACGTAGGGACTGCAACTCCTTCTCGTGTTCAGCGCGGCGCTGGATGCTTTCGGCCGACGCGGCCAGCGCCGGCAGCGGGACATCGAGTCCTGGCACTGGCGGCGTCACCACAGCGACCGGCGCGGGCAGGCACACCACCGGCACTCCCGGCGGTGCCGGTATGCCGAGTGCGTTCGCGTTTTGCGCCGACAGGCACTGCTCGCCGAACGGCCCCTGCGCGACCGTGAATGCCGGCGAGCTGAAGTCCGGCGGATTGTCGAAGTCCAGCGCCAGAGCGAGGTTGTTGGAGCTTGCGCGCGCGCCCAGCGGCGTGAAGCCGAAGCGCCAGGCGATCATGTTGAGCACGGAGTTGTGGTCGAACTGCGTGTGTTCGACGTGGCCGCGCCGCGCGCGCGGCCCGATCAGCACGCAGGGCACGCGGCAGCCGAGCCGGCCGTCGTTGCCGGCGGCAGCTTCCTGCGGTGTGACTGGCGCGAACGGCGGCGGCACATGGTCGTAGAAACCGCCCCACTCGTCGTAGTTGACGACGATCAGCGTGCGTTCCCAGTTGGGGCCGTTGCGCAGCGCGTTGTAGACGTTGTTGAGGAAGGCCTGGCCATTGCGAATGTCTGCGTAGGGATGGTCGTCCATCGACACGCCGCTGCCCTCGTTAAGGGTGTTGCCGACGTTGTCGATGTAGGTGAGGTCGGCCAGCGTGCCGCTGGCGATGTCGGCGGCGAAGCCGGCCATGTCGTATTTCTTGGAAAACCCGTTGTACTTGCTGCCCCAGAACGAGGTGTAGGGCACGTCGGTGTAGTAATAGGCGACGCTGCGGCCGGCGGCCTGCATGCGGTCCCACACCGTCGGCAGGGTTGAAACGGTCACCGTGTTGCTGAGGCGGTCGGTCTGCCCGGCGTGCATGTAGATGCGGTTGGGCGTGGTCGACGACAGGATGCCGCAGAAATAGCGGTCGCAGATGGTCCAGTTGGCGGCGCAGCCCTGGTAGAACGGCAGGCTGGCGGCAGTGTAGTAGCCGATCGGAAAGGTGTCGCCCGCCGGCTGCGTCAGCAGGAAGCCGTCCATCTTTCCTTTATCGATTTCAGTGCGGCCGCCGGCGTAGCTGTGATCGGGATCGGCCAGATTGAAGTTCTGAAAGTTGGGCGCGAGGTCGTAGGACGTGTGCGGATTGCCGGCGCTGTCCTTGAGCGTGACCCCGGCCTGCACGCCATCGGCACCGGGCACCCATCCGAGATAGTGATCGAAGGAGCGGTTTTCCAGCATCACCACGACGATATGGTCGATGCCGGATTGCACCGGATCGGGCAACGCGCCGGTGACCAGGGCGGCTGATGTCGAGGACGACCCGCAGGCAGTCACCAGGGCGCCGCCCGCGGCGCTGGCGGCGACGCCCGCGATGAAGCGCCGGCGCGAAAGATCGAATGGCGGCTGGCCGCGTTTTTTACCCATGCTTTGTTTCCTCACCGCCGTGGCCCTGCACGGGCATCGCGGATTTCAGTATCAAACTCACCAGATCTTGATGCGCTTGTCAGGCGCCACGTACATGCGGTCGCCGGGCTTCACGTCGAAGGCAGTGTAATAGGCGGGAATGTTGACCACCACGCCATTGACGCGGTATTCGCTGGGCGAGTGCGGATCGGTCTTGAGGCGCTGGATCAGGTTTTCCTCGCGGTACTTGCGCCGCCAGATCTGCGCCCAGCCCTCGAAAAAGCGCTGCTCTCCGCTGAGGCTGTTGATGATCGGCGCGGGTTTTCCGTCCAGCGACATCTGCCAGGCCCGGAAAGCTATGGTCAGTCCGGCGAGGTCGGCGGTGTTCTCGCCGATGGTCAGCGCGCCGTTGACGCGGTAGCCCTTGACCGGCTCGTACTGGTTGTACTGTTCAATCAGCGCGTGGATGCGCGCCTCGAAATTCTTGCGGTCGGCCTCGGTCCACCAGTCGCGCAGCATGCCGTCGCCATCGTACTTGCTGCCCTGGTCGTCGAAGCCGTGGCTGATCTCGTGGCCGATCACCGCGCCGATGGCGCCGTAGTTGGCAGCGTCGTCAGCCTTCATGTCGAAGAACGGCGGCTGCAGGATCGCGGCCGGAAACACTATCTCGTTCATCTCCGGGTTGTAGTAGGCGTTCACCGTCTGCGGCGTCATCTGCCACTCGACGCGGTCGATAGTCTTGCCGAGCTTGTTGAGGTTGCGCTGGTACTCGAACTCCGCCGAGCGCTGCAGGTTGCCGTAGAGGTCATCCGAGCTGATGCTCAGCGCCGTGTAGTCGCGCCATTTATCGGGATAGCCGATCTTGGGCGTGAACTTCGCGAGCTTTTCCTGCGCGGCCTTCTTGGTTGCGGGCGTCATCCAGTCGAGCTGATCGATGCCCACTTTGTAGGCGGCCAGCAGGTTCTGCACCAGTTGGTCCATGCGCTGCTTGGCGGCGGGCGGAAAATACCGGGCGACATACAGCTTGCCGGCGGCGAAGCCCATCGCGTCGTCCACCACGGCGACGCCGCGCTTCCAGCGGGGGCGGTTTTCCCGAATACCGTTGAGCGCGGTGCCGTTGAAGGCGAAGTCCTCGTCCACCAGCGCCTGGCCGAGGAAGGGAGCGGCGTCATTGAGTTCAAGCCAGCTCAGATATTCGCGCCACACGCGCATCGGCGTATGGCGCAGGATTCCGGAAAATTCCTTCATGAAGCCCGGCTGGCTGATGACGACGCGCTGCACGCCGCCGAGGCCGGCATCCTTGAGATAAGCGGTCCAGTCGAAACCCGGCGTGAGGCCGTCAAGATCGGCGGTCTTGTAGGGGTTGTAGGTCTTGTCCGCGTCGCGGTTCTCCACCTTGCTCCACTGCACGCGCGCGAGCTTCGTCTCCAGCGCCATGATGTTGTGCGCCGCGGTCTTGCCGTGCGGGATGCCGGCCAGCCGGAACATGGTGCGGATGTGCACGACGTATTTCGCCCGCACCGCCTTGAACTGGGCGTTGTCCTGCAGGTAGTAGTTGCGGTCGGGCAGACCCAGTCCACCCTGCGCGAAGTCGGCGATGTACTGCGAAGGATCTTTTGCGTCCTGATGCACGTTCATGGTGATCGGACTGTTGACTTGGTTCTTCAGCAGAACCGCCAGCGCCGATGGAAGCTCGTGTCTGCCGCGCAGGGCGGCGATGCGCGCCAGTTCCGGCCGGATCGGCTTCACGCCCAGTTCGTCGGCTCTCTTTTCGTCCATGAAACTGGTGTAGAGATCGCCGATCTTGCGGGCGTCGCTGTCCTGCGCCTTGCCGGACTGCGCGGCGGCCTGCTCGATGATTTCGCGCAGGTGCTGTTCGGCATCGTCGTCAAGCTGGGAGAAGGCGCCGTAGTTGGACTTGTCCGCCGGGATTTCGGTCTTCTTCAGCCAGCCGCCATCGACCGCGCGGTAGAGGTCGTCCTGCGGCCGCACCGAGGGATCGGCGTTGCCGGGCTGGATGCCGGAGCCGCGCAGGGATTTGAGCAGGTCGCCGACCGTGTCCGGCTCGGTGAGCGGAGTCGTCACCTTGGGCGTTTGCGCTGCGCAGGAGGCGAGCAGCAGCGTGGCGGCAATGCCGGCGATCAGTTTTTTCATGTCGGACTCCCTCGTGCCGGCGCGAGCCGACGGTGCTCGAATATCGTTACCAGATTTTCACGCGCTGGTCCGGCGCCAGGTACATCGCATCGCCCGGCTTGACGCCGAAGGCGGTGTAGAACGCGGGCACGTTGACCACCACGCCGTTGCAGCGAAACTGCGGCGGTGAATGCGGATTGGTCTTGACCAGATTGATCATCGCCTCGTCGCGGTATTTCCAGCGCCAGACCTGCGCGAATCCCATGAAGAAACGCTGGTCGCCGCTCAACCCGTCGATCGCCGGCGCGTCCGAGCCCGCAAGCGAGAGGTGATAGGCTTTGTAGGCGATGGTCAGGCCGCTGAGGTCGGCGATGTTTTCGCCTATGGTTAGCGCGCCGTTGACGTGGAAACCCTTCACCGGTTCGTAGCCGTTGTACTGCGCGATCAGCGCGTTGACGCGGGTCTCGAAATTCTTGCGGTCGGCGTCCGTCCACCAGCTCCTGAGATTGCCGTCGCCGTCGTACTTGCTGCCCTGGTCGTCGAAACCGTGGCTGATCTCGTGGCCGATGATCGCGCCGATGGCGCCGTAGTTGGCCGCGTCGTCGGCTTTCACATTAAACGTCGGCGGCTGCAGGATCGCCGCGGGAAACACGATCTCATTCATCAGCGGGTTGTAGTAGGCGTTGACGGTCTGCGGCGTCATGTCCCACTCCTCGCGGTCGATGGGCTTGCCCAGCTTGTTGATGTTGCGTTGGTACTCGAAGCGGTTCGCGCGCATCACGTTGCCGACAAGATCATCCGCGCTCACGCGCAGCGCCGAGTAGTCGCGCCATTTGTCGGGATAGCCGATCTTGGTGGTGAACTTGGCAAGTTTCTCCAGCGCTTTCGCCTTGGTTGCCGGACCCATCCAGTCCAGCGTGGCGATGCTCTGCCGGTATTCTTCCAGCAAGTTCTTGACCATCGTCTCCATGCGCGCCTTGTTCTCCGGCGGAAAATATTTCGCGACATAGAGCTTGCCCACGGCGAAGCCGAGCGCGCCGTCCACTGCGCTCACCGCGCGCTTCCAGCGCGGGCGGTTTTCCGGCACGCCGTTGAGCGTCTTGCCGAAGAACGCAAAGTTTTCATCGACAAAGGATTTGTAAAGATAGGGTGCGTAGGCGTTTAGCAACTGCCAGCGCATATAGGTCTTGAGCACAGGCAGCGGCGTGTGGCGCAGGATGCCCGCGAGCGCGTTGAAGTAGCTGGGCTCGGCCACCACCACGGCCGGTTCGTTTTCAAACCCGGCCATGGTCATGTAGGTCAGCCAGGAGAAATCCGGAATCAGGCCGGGCAACTCGTTCACGGCGTACTTGTTGTAGGTCTTGTCGGCGTCGCGGTCTTCCACCTTGCTCCACTGCTTCTGCGCCAGGCGCGTCTCGAAGGCCATCACCTCCTTCGCATCGGTGGCGGAATCATTGTCGCCCGACAGCGCCAGCATCGCCGCCACATGCTTTACGTACTGCGCACGCAGGGCGACGAACTTGGGATCGTTCTGCAGGTAGTAGTCGCGGTCCGGCAGGCCGAGGCCGGACTGGCCCAGGTAGACGATGTAGCGCGTCGAGTCCTTCGCATCCTGCTGCACGCCCAGGCCGAAGGGCATGTCCACGCCGATCTGCGCGAAATGCGCCAGTTGCAGCGCGATCTCGCCGCGCGTGCGGATCGCCGCGATGCGGTCCAGTTCCGGCTGCAGTGGTTGCAGGCCCAGTTTGTCGGCCTGCGCCTCGTTCATGAACGAGGCGTAGAAGTCGCCGATTTTCTGCTCGTCGGAATCGGGCGGCTTGTTCGCCTTGGCTGCGGCGTCCTCGATGATTTCGCGCTGCGCGCTTTCGGAGTCGTCACGCAGGCGGATCAGCGCGCCGTAGCTGGGCTTGTCGGCGGGGATTTCGGTGCGCTTCAGCCAGCCGCCGTTGACCGCGCGGTACAGGTCTTCCTGAGGTTTGACCGCCGCATCGAAATTCGCCGGGTCGATGCCGGAGACCAGCGGTGGCGGTGCCTGCACAGGCGCCGGTGCGGGCGCAGGCGCCGCGCAGGCGCCGAGCATCAGGGCAGCGAGGGCGGCAGCGGGCAGCTTCTTCATCTAAAACCTCAGGCAGGTATCGCGCAGGTGAGGCGCAGAGATTAGCAAAGCCGCAGGCAGGCCATGAGCGGGGGATTTACCCAGCCTGTCTTCACCCGCTCAGCTTGAATTGCGCAGGAAGATTGTTATTATTTATTAACTATAATTAAATTTATGTATTAAATAAGCGCTAACCCTGTGGCTGCGAAGGCCGGAGCGGGTGACAGCTCCCGCACCCGTTTTACTACGCAAAAACGCTGCGTCGCGGGCGCGCGGCGCACAATGGCGCATGTTCGAGATCAAAACCGTCTATGCGGCGGACAAATCCGCGCTCTACGCACAGCTAGCGCAACAGGCCACGTCACTGTTCCACGGCGAGCGCGACCGTGTCGCCAACGCCGCCAACCTGTCCGCGCTGATCTGGCACACGCTGCTCGATCTCAACTGGGCCGGCTTCTATTTCTACGACGGACGCGAGCTGGTGCTGGGCCCGTTCCAGGGCAAGCCCGCCTGCATCCGCATCGCCATTGGCAAGGGCGTCTGTGGCACGGCGGCGCAGACGCGCGCGACGCAGCTCGTTGCCGACGTCAACGCCTTCGCCGGCCATATCGCCTGCGATACCGCATCCCGCTCGGAGATTGTCGTTCCGCTCGTGTGCGGCGAAGAACTGCTCGGCGTGCTCGATCTCGACAGCCCCAAACTAAGCCGCTTCGACGAGCATGACCGCGCCGGTCTCGAAGCGCTCGCGGCATGCTGGGTGCAGTCGTTGTCGTGATGACACATCAGGCCTGCGCCGCCGCGTAAGCAATCAGTCCAATCGCCGCCCAGTAAGTGCTGAGAATCAGCGCCTGCGCGCCTGCATAACGCCCCACAAACTTGCGCACCGCCAGCGAGGAATCCGAAGCCACGAACAGCAGCGCACCGGCCAGCGCCATCTGCGTGTACAGATCGGGATGCGCGTACCAGCGCGCGATGGCGGCGTAGGCGAGACCCATCAGCGCCAGGCCGTAGATTGTGACCGCGAATTTCAGATGCCCGGTTTTCGGCAGCAGCCAGCCGAACAGTGCGATTCCATAAACCGCCAGCACGCCGCTCCACAGCGGCAGCACGGGATGCGCGACGCCGTGCAGCAGCACCGGGATGAACAGCAGGTGCGCAAGCAGGAAGCTGCCGAGTCCGCCCATGAACCAGCGGTCGCCGTCAAACATCAAGCAAATATCGCCGAGCAGCGACAGCACCAGCGCGAGCAGCAGCAACATGCGACCTTCGGTGTCAGAGGCCGGCGCGCTCGCGGCGATGCCGATGATCAGCAGCGTGGTCAGCGGCTTGAGCAGGTAGAAGCTGAAATGACGCCGCTCGTTCCAGTCGGCGATGATCGCCAGCAGCGCGAAGATCGCGGCGGCGATGGCAAAGGCGGTGGTCATGTTGTTCCCGATGCAAGCCAGTGCCGCAGTATAGTGCGCGCCCGGAGGTGGTCATGAACAAGGTCGAGAAATCAGATGCCGAGTGGCGGTCGCAGCTCACGCCGGAGCAGTTCCGCGTCGCGCGCCAGCACGGCACCGAGCGTGCGTTCACCGGCGAATACTGGAATCACGATGCCGATGGCATCTATCACTGCGTCTGCTGCGGCGTACCGCTGTTCGACTCGCTGCACAAGTTCGATGCGCACTGCGGCTGGCCGAGCTTCCACAGTCCCGCAAGCAAGGACGCGCCGGTGGTCGAAAGCGTAGATCGCGGTCACGGCATGGTTCGCACCGAAGTGCATTGCGAGCATTGCGGCGCGCACATGGGCCATGTGTTCAACGACGGCCCCGCGCCCACCGGGCTTAGATATTGCATCAATTCGGCGTCCATCAAATTCGCTCCGAGAAAATAGTTGAACGTCATACCGGCGTCCCACAGGGACTCCCTATGGTCGAAAACCGGTATCCAGCAGAGAACCATCCGGCGCCACGCGCCACCTGGATTCCGGCCTGCGCCGGAATGACGGTTTGAAGGGAAATTTACACATGAATATCCACTGGCTACAGCACGCCGATTTCGAAGACCTGGGCTGCATCGCGCCGTGGCTCGCCGCACGCGGCGACGACATGAGCTGTACGCGGCTTTACGCCGGCGAAGTGCCACCAAATGTTGCGGATTTCGACGCGCTCATCGTCATGGGCGGGCCGATGAACATCTACGAATACGAAAAATATCAGTGGCTGAAAGCGGAGAAGCAGTTGATCCGTGCCGCGATTCAATCCGGCAAACGGGTGCTGGGCATCTGTCTCGGCTCGCAGCTCATCGCAGACGTGCTTGGCGGGCCGGTGACGCGCAATGCGCAGCCGGAGATTGGCTGGTTTGATGTGTCGCTCAACGACGCCGGGCGCGCGTCGCCGCTGCTGGATGAGTTTCCGCCGTGCTTCTTCGCCTTCCACTGGCATGGCGACACCTTCGCGATTCCACCGGGCGCGGAACTGCTCGGCTCCAGCGAGGCCTGCGCCAACCAGATCTACAGCGCCTGCGAGGGCCGCGTGATCGCCACGCAGTTTCATCTGGAAGTCACCGCCGCCAACGCGCGCGACTGGCTGGCGCATGAGCAGCCCGCGCCCGCGCGCTACGTGCAGACGCCGGAGGAAATGCTGCGCGAGATTCCGCGCTTCGCGGAAAACAATCGGTTGATGCTCAGCCTTCTGGAACGCTGGCTGCGCGCGTAACCGCCACCCGCTCTTGCGGATTCACAGTAATTCACTGTTATATTAAATTTAATAAATTAATATTGGGTTGATAAATATTCACATCTGCTCAAGGCAAAATGCAGGGAGCGGGTGCCGACACGGCGCTTGCCCGAAGGGCAACGGGTGGGAGGCACCCTCGAAACCTGCAAGCCGCTGCCCATCCTGATTGAGCACGGAAAACCGGATGCGCTGAAGTCCGTGTGAAACTGTGTTTCTGCGCAGTCAAATTTTCATACGGTGCGCGGCATAAGGCGACAAGCCGGTAAAATCGTCGGATGAATCATTTCGCCGACGAACTTTCCGCCCTTATCGCCCCGCTCAATCCCGCGCAGAAGGAGGCGGTAACAGCGCCGCCGGCGCACCGGCTGGTGCTGGCGGGCGCGGGCTCCGGCAAGACGCGGGTGCTGGTGCATCGCGTGGCGTGGCTGATCGCGCGCGAGGGCGTGTCGCCGCATTCCATCCTCGCCGTGACCTTCACCAACAAGGCCGCCAGCGAGATGCGCGGTCGCATCGAGCATCTCATCAATGTGCCGATCCGCGCGATGTGGGTTGGCACCTTCCACGGCATCGCGCACCGCATGCTGCGCCTGCACTGGAAGGAAGCGCGGCTGCCGCAGAATTTCCAGATCCTCGACGCCGACGACCAGCAGCGGCTGGTCAAGCGCCTCCTCAAGGGCATGGAACTGCCCGAGGACAAGTGGCCGCCCAAGGCTGTTACCGGCTGGATCAACGCGCAGAAGGAAGAAGCCCGACGTCCGGCACAGATGCAGGATCAGGGCGACTATACGCAACGCACCTTCGTGCGCGTCTATACCCAGTATCAGGATTACTGCGATCGCAGCGGGCTGGTGGATTTCGCCGAATTGTTACTGCGTGCCTACGAACTGTGCCGCGACGACAAACATATTCAAGCGCACTACCGCAGCCGCTTCCGCCACATCCTCGTCGATGAATTCCAGGACACCAACAGCCTGCAATACAACTGGCTGAAGACGCTGGCCGGCGACAGCGGCATCCTGTTCGCGGTCGGTGATGACGATCAATCGATCTACTCGTGGCGCGGCGCCAAGGTCGAGAACATGCTCAGGCTGGGCCGCGATTTCCCCGGCGCGCAGACGGTCAAGCTCGAACAGAACTACCGCTCCACCAGCACCATTCTCAAGGCGGCAAACGGCCTCATCGCCAAAAACGGCAGTCGCCTCGGCAAGAACCTATGGACAGAGGATGGCGAAGGCGAGCAGATCCAGCTCTACGCCGCTTTCAACGAGTACGACGAGGCCGAGTTCGTGGTCGGTCGCATGAAGGAGCATCTCGACGGACGCCTGCGCCACACCGATCTGGCGGTGCTTTACCGCATGGGCGCGCAGTCGCGTGTGCTGGAAGAAACCCTGATCCGTGCACGCATCCCCTACCGCATCTACGGCGGCCTGCGCTTCTTCGAGCGCATGGAAATCAAGGACGCGCTGGCCTACCTGCGCCTGCTGCACAACCGCGACGACGACACCAGCTTCGAGCGCGCGGTGAACACGCCGGCGCGCGGCATCGGTGCAACCACGCTGGAAAAGCTACGCCTGCTGGCGCGCGAACAGGGCGCGTCGCTGTGGGCCGTGGCCAAGGCTGGTGCGCAAACGCTGGGCCGCACCGCCGGGCCGATTTTGCAGTTCATCGCGCTGATCGAGAAGCTGCATCAGGACACGCTGGGCGACCCGCTGAGCCGCGTCACCGCAACGGTGATCGAGCGCAGCGGCCTGCGCGAACATTACAAGAAAGAGAAGGGCGAGCAAGCCGAAGGCCGGCTCGAAAATCTCGACGAACTGGTCAGCGCCGCGCGCAGCTTCGAGGATGTCGCAGCGGTCGAGGGTGAGCCGGACATGGAACCACTCACCGCCTTCCTGACCCACGCCGCGCTGGAAGCGGGCGAGCAGCAGGCCGGTGCGGGCGAGGATTGCGTGCAGTTGATGACGCTGCACGCGGCCAAGGGCTTGGAGTTTCCGGTGGTGTTCATGGTCGGCCTGGAGAACGGCATCTTCCCCAGCCAGCGCACGGTGGACGAGGGTAATCTCGAAGAAGAGCGCCGCCTCTGCTACGTCGGCATCACGCGCGCGCGCCAGCAGCTTTACCTGTCCTACGCGGAAGTGCGGCGCCTGCATGGCGTCGAGCAGATCAACCTGCCCTCGCAGTTCCTTAAGGAAATTCCCGCCGACTGCATTGCCGAGACACGGCCTCGTGCGGGCATCGTGCGTCCGGCCTTCGTCAACCGCGGCGCGCCGGCGCGCTGGGGCAGCGGCATCGGTCACGCTTCCGGTGGATTCTCGTCGAAACCCGCATCGCCACGGACGGACGCGTTCTCCAACACCGGCCCCGGCGGGCTCAGGCTCGGCCAGCTTGTCAGCCACGAGCGTTTCGGTGAGGGCACCATCCTGTCGTTTGAAGGCGACGGCGAACGCGCGCGCGTGGAAGTGCGTTTCCGAAATTCAGGTAGCAAGTGGCTGATGCTGAACTACGCCAATCTGACGGCGATGTGATCGCAGCGGCCTAGTTGAGCAGCGCTCGCCCCTTGAGCCGCTCCAACTGCCGCAGCGGCGACTGTTCCGGATCGAGCATCGCGGCCGCTTCCAGGTAGAAGGTCTGCTCCATCAGGAACTGCCCGCTGTGCGCAGCGTGCGAAACCTGGTCACTGTAGACAATCCAGGTCTGGCCGGGCTGGAAGTGTATTTCCTCGGACTGGACGGCCTTCTGGTATTCCACGTCCATCTTCATGGCGTCATGAGTGCGCAGCATGAGATCGTCGTAGGCGGTGCGGTAGGTCTTGGTCAGCCTGACCCACTGCATCAATCGGCGCTGCGCGGCCGGTGCAGGGTTGAACTGCGAGGTGAAGCGCCGCGCCACGTCGGCGAATGCCTCGCCGGTGCGCCAGTGCCGCGAACGGCCGTTGGGATTGACGTTGGTGAACACGCGCAGCAGCCGCTTGCCCTGCACCGGCGTCGCCGGAAACGCGTCCACGTGCAGGCGCGTGTCGTCCTTCTTCACCGACGTGACGCGGCCCTCGATTTCGGCCGGGCGGAAGCTGGTGCGTCCGGTGATCAGGGGCTGGCGATAGTGCGGAAACAATGCGTCCACCAGCTGACGGCTCTGCAGCGCGTAGCGTTTCACCATGTCGTGCATCGCGCCGCGCCGCGCGTGATCTGCATCCATGC
>JBOICL010000446.1:0-7783 GCA_050740055.1 Stenotrophobium sp. | reverse complement strand
GCCACGACGCGCCCGGCACCCTGAGCCAGCGGCTCTCGCTGCGGCCGCAGCACCGCGCGCATATCGCCGAACTGCAACAAGCCGGCAGACTGATCATCGCCGGCCCCCGCCCCCGGATTGAGGTCAGCGATCCCGGCACGGCCGGCTACTACGGCAGCCTCATCATCGGCGAGTTCGACGATCTGGCGGCTGCACGAAAATGGGCCGAAAGCGATCCTTATTTCCAGGCCGGAATTTTCAGCCAGGTCGATATCCAGCCTTTCGTCAAAGCGCTGCCGTGAACCGCGAAGACAAAATCCGCGCGACGCTGACCGCAGCATTCGAGCCGCTGCAGCTTGAGATCATCGACGACAGTCACCTGCACGCCGGCCATGCCGGTGCCGCCAGCGGCCACGGCCATTACCGCGTGCGCATCGTCTCCGACCGCTTTGCCGGCCAGCCGCTGGTCGCACGGCACCGCATGGTCTACACGGCCCTGGGCAGCCTGATGGATACCGATATCCACGCGCTCGGCATCCGGGCGCTGACGCCGGAGGAATAAGCCAGGCACCTCGCATCGGCGTTAACATGACGTCGGAGGCGAGGCATGGCCCAACGGTTCAGACGGCTGTTTTTGCTGGCGCTGCTGGCGACGGCGACAGCGCTGGCGCAGCCTCCGCCCGCGACCATCCTCGCCATCACCCACGTCACTGTCATCGACGGCAGCGGCAGTGCGCCGCAGTTGGACATGACCGTGCTCATCGCCGGCACGCGCATCGCCGCAGTGCAACCGTCATCGCACACGGCGGCACCCTCTGATGCGCAGATCATCGACGGCAACGGCCGCTACCTGATTCCCGGCCTGTGGGACATGCACGTGCACCTGATGCGCCCCGGCCGGCCGGAAACCTACTTCGGCTTGTACATCGCCAACGGCATCACCGGCGTGCGCGGCATGGGCGGCGATCTGCCGTTGGACGAAATCCAGAAGATCAAGCGCGAAGTCGCCGACGGCACGCGGCTAGGTCCGCGCTTCGTCGCCGCCGGGCCGCTGGTCGATGGCCCCTACCCCTCGCTGCCGCGCATCAGCCGGGTGGTGCGCAATGCCGAAGACGCACGTATTACGGTAGACGATCTGAAATATCGCGGCGCGGATTTCATCAAGGTCTACAACCGCGTTCCGCGCGACGCTTATTTTGCCATCGCCGACGAGTCGAAAAAACTCGGCATTCCCTTCGCCGGCCACGTGCCTTTTTCCATCTCCGCGCGCGAGGCCTCCAACGCCGGCCAGAAAAGCATCGAGCATCTGTTCAACGTCCTGTTCGCCTGCTCCAGCCGCGAGGATCAACTGATGCGTGAGAAGGCGCAGATGCTGGCCAGCGGCGATTCCACCGAACGCATGCGACTGCGCCGGGATTATCTGCATGGCGTGCTCGACAGCTACAGCCCACAGAAAGCCGCGGCGCTGCTCGCGCTGTTCGCCCGCAACGGCACCTGGCAGGTGCCGACGCTGATCCAGCGCCGCGCCTTCGCGCTGACCGATCCACACCTCGCCAGCGACCCGCGTCTCAAATACATCGCGCAGTCGCAGCGCTGGCGCTGGGATCCGCAGCAGGACGCGCGCATCCGCGGCCGCAATCCGGAAGACCAGGAGATCGAGCGGCGCCTCTACGAAATGGATCGCGCCATGATTCCCGGCATGCTGCGCGCCGGCGTGCGTTTCCTCGCCGGCACTGACAGTCCCGATCCCTACGCCCTGCCCGGCTTCGGCCTGCATGACGAGCTGGCGCAACTGGTCGACGCCGGCCTCACGCCGATGCAGGCATTGCAATCGGCGACGCGAAACGCCGCGGAATACCTGGGCCTGCAGAACGAAACCGGCACGATCGCCACCGGCAAGCGCGCCGACCTGGTGCTGCTCGACGCCGACCCACTGGCCGACATTCGCAACACGCGCCGTATCGAGGCGGTGTTCGTCAATGGAAAATTTTTTCCGCATACAGCCTTGCAGAAACTACTGAACGACGCGGCGACGGCAGCGAGCAAGGACTGAAAAACTCACCCGCTGTTGGTCAGTGCGATATATTGATTGTTATTATATATTGATTATATAATATAAAATATTATAATATATAACAAATTTGTCGGCACTACCTGCAAGAGCGGGTGCATCAATTCGCATCGTTCAACGAACGATTCATCGTCATCACGATCGCGGTCTCCGGTTCCAGCAAAAAGATAACCCCGCAAAGCGGGGTTATCGACCTCTCTCTCACCACCCTCAAAGCGATTATCTGCGCTCACGCTCGTCGCGCTGCTCCTGCGGCCGCTGCGGTGCACGGCGCTCGGCCTGCGGCATCGTCATGCGACGTTGCGGCATGTCCCCCTGGCGTTGCGGCGCGCGCTCCACCGGCGTGCGTGGCTGATTCATGCGTTGCTCGTTCATCTGCGATTCGCGCGTCTGTCCTTGCTGCTGCATCTCCGGCCGGTTTTCACGACCCTGCTGATACCCATGTGATGCGTAGCCGGAAGATGGCATCTGCCTTTGCTGCTGCGACTGCCGTTCCTGTCCACGGCTCCCGGAATTACGCAACTCCTGTGCTGCTGCTCGGCCCTGCTGATCGCCGTGCGGCGCGTAACCGGACGACGCAAACTGCCCGCGTGCGCGTGCGGGCGCGGCGGCTGCATGCGCGGGCGCACTCGCGGAGCGGGCGCTCACCACACCGCGATCATGGAATGCGCCCGGCCTGGGTGTTGCGGCGATCGCCGGATGCCCGTGATTCACCGAGGCCCGTTCCATGCGATCGGCGCGTGCCGCCTGCTGATGCTGCATCTGCATGTGGGTCGCGGCGACGTGGGTCTCGCGCGCAACCGCCTGCTGTCTGGTGTCCGGCCGTGCCGCGATGCCGCCACGGCCGCCGTTGTAGCTGACGCGATTCACGGTGACGTTGTTGACGACGGTTTCGTTGTAGGTGTTGTGGATGTTGGTGACATTGATGTTGTTCACCGAGCGGTTGTAGTTGAACCGGCCGTGATCCCAGCGGCCGCCACGATAGCCGTAGCCGCCATAGCCGTAACCGTAATTGACACCGCCATAGAAGCCGACATGTGGCCCCCAATAACCACCGTGCCAGACGTAGAAGCCACCGCCCCAGCCCCAGTAGCCCGGCGTCCACAGATAACCGATCACCGGCGCCAGCACCCAGGTGCCCGGCACCCAGTAATAACCGTAGGAACCATAAGCCCAATAGCCCGGCGTCCAGATGTAGCCGTCTCCGGGGCAGACTGGCTGCGCGTAGACCGGTAATACCGGCGGCGCAATCGTGACCGACACGAAAACACCCGCGAAAGAACTTGCCGGCACAAACAACATCACGGCAACCAGCAGCAAGGGACGCAGATGCAGTTTCATGGCATGCCTCTTCAGAACTATCGATTACCCACAATCGGGAATACGACCTGGGAACCACGATATTCCTGCAATCCTGAATGCGCGCTTACTGGATTTCATGCGGATGGCTTACACCTGGGTTCAGCCGGGTTTGTCGACCAGCGCCTGCGTAGAAATCGTTTTATTGCCGTGCTCCCGGCAAGGTTGGGAATCGGGCGACGCAACGAACCAACACGGCGTACTGAGGAGTGCTGCTACTTCGCCTGCGGCGCAGCGGCGCACAGTTGCTGCAGCGCCGCCCAATCGAGCACGGCGACACCGAGTTTCTGCGCCTTGGCGAGCTTGGACCCGGCGGCCTCGCCGGCGAGCAGGTAATCGGTCTTGGCGGACACCGATCCCGTAACCTTGCCGCCGTTCGTCTCGATCACGCGGCTGGCCTCGTCGCGGCTGACACCACCGGGCAACGTGCCGGTGATGACGAAAGTCTTGCCCAGCAACGGCCCTTCGGATTTGCGCTTAGCGGCCTCCGGCCAATGCACTCCCGCTTCATGCAACTGGCGCAGCAGTTCATGATGCTTTGGCTGTGCGAACCACTTACAGATCTGGCGCGCGACTTCCGGTCCGACATCTGCTACCTCGCGCAGTTTCGGAAAGCGATCCTTGTCTTTTAATGCTGCGGCGTCCGCAGTCGGCGCATCCTCGCGCGCCGCCTGCTCCAGCGCTTCCAGCGTGCGGAAGTGTGCGGCGAGAGCAATTGCGGTGGCTTCACCGACATCGCGAATACCCAAGGCATAGATGAAGCGTCCGAGCGTGGTGGCCTTGCTCTTCTCGATCGCATCGACCGCGTTCTGAGCGGATTTTTCACCCATGCGCTCCAAGCCGGCCAGAGTGTCGACCCGCAGACGATAAATATCGGCAGGCGTCTGCACCAGCGACTGATCGACCAACTGGGCCAGCAGCTTGTCGCCAAGACCCTCGATATCCATCGCGCGGCGCGAGACATAGTGCAACAGCGCGCCATGCAATTGCGCACGGCAACTCAGGCCGCCGCTGCAACGCGCCACGGCCTCATCGGCCTCCTGTTCGATCGGGCTGCCGCAAACCGGGCAAACCGATGGCAGTTCAATGACGCGCGCATCCGCCGGCCGCTTGGCCAGCACCACTTCCTTGACCTCGGGGATGACATCGCCGGCGCGGCGCACGATCACGCTGTCGCCGATCATCACGTTCTTGCGCGCGACCTCGCCGATGTTGTGTAGGGTGGCGTTGGAAACATTGGCGCCGCCGACGAATACCGGCTTGAGGCGCGCGACGGGCGTGATCGCGCCGGTGCGCCCGACCTGGAACTCGACGTTTTCGAGCACGGTTTCCGCCTCTTCGGCGGCGAACTTGTAGGCGCAGGCCCAGCGCGGTTCGCGCGACACCGAGCCGACCTCCTCGCGCCCCGCGAGATCGTCGAGCTTGAACACGACGCCGTCGATATCGAAGGGCAGGCCCGCGCGCCGCGCGCCGATGCGCTCGAAGTAGCGCAGGCAACCGTCGGCACCCTGCACCACTTCGATCTGATCGGAAACCGGAAAACCCCAGTCCTTGATCTGCGCGAGAACTTCGGAGTGCAGGCGCGGCGGCTGCCAGCCTTCGCTGTAGCCAACGGCGTAGGCATAGAACGCCAGCGGACGCTGCGCGGTGATTTTCGAGTCGAGTTGGCGCAGGCTGCCGGCAGCGGCGTTGCGCGGATTGACCGGCGGCTTGTCGCCGCGCGCAATCGCCTCGTCGCGCCAGCGCTGGAATCCGGCCAGAGGCAGATAAACCTCACCGCGCACCTCAATCTGCGGCGGCAGCTTCTGCAACTCCCGTTTCCCGTCTTCCGTCTTCCGCAGGACCAGCGGAATGCGGCGGATGGTCTTGAGGTTTTCGGTGATGTCTTCGCCGGTCTCGCCGTCGCCGCGCGTGGCACCGTGCACCAGCACGCCGTCTTCGTAGATCAAGGAAACCGCAAGCCCGTCGAGTTTGGGCTCGGCCACGTAGGTCACTGCGCCGCGGCCCAGCATCTCGCATACGCGGCGGTCGAAATCGCGGAGTTCAGCTTCGTTGTCGCACTTGCGCAGCGACTGCATCGGCAAGCGATGCCGCACCGGCTTGAACTCAGCGCGCGGCGCTCCGCCGACACGCTGCGAGGGCGAATCCGGCGTCAGCAGTTCTGGATGCGCCGCTTCCAGTTCCTGCAATTCGCGGAACAGGCGGTCGTATTCGGCGTCTGAGACGCCGGGATCGTCGAGCACGTAGTAGCGGTGATTGTGTTCGTACAGCGCAAGCCGCAATTCCGCAGCGCGCGCTTTCACTGCGGCCGGCGCGGTCACGCGTTACGTCGCGCCCAGTCCTCGACCTCGGCCACCATCGCGCGTTCGGACTCGGCGGTGAACGGCTGGCGCTTGGCGTCGAACAGTTCGGCATTGATGCTGCGGGCCAGCGCCTTGGCGGTGTCGAGCAGGTCACGCAGGGCAAGCACCGGCTTGGACGGCCCCGGCAACACCATGAACACGGTCAAGCCCGGTGTGGCAAATGTCGCGGCCTCGGCGGGGTCGAGCTGGCCCGGCTTGAGCAGGCCGGCCACCGAGAACAGCGGCTGGCCCATTTCCATGCGGTGGTAAATCTTGCGTTCACCGAAGCTGAGCGCCTGCTGCTGCAGCGCCTTGTGCAGCTTGGGGCCAAGAATCGCGGTGCCTTCGCGTTCGGCGATCAGGATCGCGACAATCTTCTGCTCCACCGGTTTTGGTGCGGCGGCGACCGGCGCGGGCTTGGCGGCACCCATCGACGGTTCAGAACGCGGCTTGAGGAACTCCGGCGTCGGCTTTGCCGCTTCGCCCTGCGCGGCGGGTTCCGCCGGCGGCAGCAAGGGTTTCTCCGGGATGCCCGGCATTACCGGCGCCTCGCGCCTGCGTGGCTTGCCGACGCCGAATTCATCGAACTCGCCGGTGCGCGTAAAAATCTCCATCTGGTCGCCGGCCGGCGTTTTGGCCGGCTGATGCGCGGATGGCGCGGTCCATTCCTTGCGCGGCTTTTTTTCACGCCGGCTAAGAAAATAAATGGCGATGACCACCGCCACCCCGACTATCAGCAACGACCATTGCAATGCGCTCATGGCACCCGCCCTATTCCTTCGTTTCCGGCTTGCCAGCCAACTCGACGGCCTGTTGCACGTCCACGCTGACCAGGCGGGATACGCCCGGTTCCTGCATGGTGACGCCGTGCAGATGCGCAGCCAGTTCCATCGTGATCTTGTTGTGCGTAATGATTATAAATTGTACGTTATGTGACATCTCTCGCACAATCTCGCAAAAACGGCCGACGTTGGCATCGTCCAGCGGCGCATCCACTTCGTCCATCAGGCAGAACGGCGCGGGGTTGAGCTGGAACAGGGCCAGCAGCAGCGCCACTGCGGTCATGGCCTTTTCTCCGCCCGACAGCAGGTGAATGGTGCTGTTGCGCTTGCCGGGCGGACGTGCCATCACGCGCACGCCGGTATCGAGCAAGTCTTCGCCGGTCATCTCCAGGTAGGCCTCGCCGCCGCCGAACAGGCGCGGGAAACGATCCTTGAACACTTCGTTGACCTTGTCGAAAGTTTCCTTGAAGCGCGTCTGCGTCTCGCCATCGATCTTGCGGATCGCTTCTTCCAGCGTTTCCAGCGCACCATGCAGGTCGGCGTGCTGATCGCCAAGGTATTTCTCGCGCGCTTGCCCTTCTTCCAGCTCTTGAATCGCGGCGAGGTTGATCGCGCCGAGACGATCGATGCGGCGCAGGACAGACGCCAGTTTTTCCTCCCAGGCTTCGGCTGCTGCCCCGTCCGCCAGGCCCGCGACCAGTTCATCGTGGTTCAGGCCGGTTTCCGCGATCTGCGCCGCCAGCCCGTCGCGCCTTGCGCGCAGGTTTTCAAACTCGATCTTCGCGGCCTGCACTTTTTCCAGCGCGGCGTCTTTGGCGAACTCCGCGGCGCGTGCGGCTTGCACGGCGACGCCCAGCGCCTTCTCCGTGGCTTCGAGCTTTTCGCGCGCCGCTCGCAGCAGATCGCGCTCGGTCTGCACCGCCGCCCGTGCCTGCTCGACGTTTTGCGACTGGTTCTGCAATGGCACATCCAGTTCCGCCGCCAGCTTTTGCTGATCTTCACGCTGATGGCCCAGCGCTTCGGCCTGCGCAGCAAGTTCGCGGATGCTGTGTTCGACCGCGGTCAGCGCGCTGTGCTTTCCGGCCAACTGCACGTTCAGTTCGTTGCGCGCCTGCGTTGCCTGGCTCTGCGCCATGCGCGCGCGCTGCACGGCGTCGCGGGTTTTCGCCAGAGCCTGCTGGATCTGCGTGCGCTCGTCGCGCAACTGGTTCGCGACCGCTTCCAGGGACAGCAGCCGCTGGCGGGTTTCG
>JBOICL010000445.1:0-2555 GCA_050740055.1 Stenotrophobium sp. | reverse complement strand
GCGCAAACCCGCGGCGGTGACAATAGCCGCTGCTTTTGCCCACTGTGAATCAGAACTTGCGCCCCTCCCGTCAGCCCGAAGTCCCCAATGCCGCGCCACCCGACTGGCGCGTGATTCGCACGCTGTGGCCTTACCTGCGCGAGTTCCCCCTGCGCGTCGTGCTCGCGATGTCCTGCCTGATCGGCGCCAAGGTCGCCGGCGTGACGCTGCCGATGCTGATGAAGCACCTGGTCGATGCGCTCAGCGGCAAGCACGCGCTGGTGGTGGTGCCGATGGGCCTGCTGCTGGCCTACGGCGGCCTGCGCTTTATCAACGTGATTTTCGGTGAATTGCGCGACTTGATTTTCGGCCGCGTCGCCGAACGCGCACAGCGCCGCGCCGCGCTGCGGGTGTTCGAGCACCTGCACCGGCTGGATCTGGAATTCCATCTCACGCGCCGCACCGGCGGCCTCTCGCGCGACATCGAGCGCGGCGTTTCCGGCCTCAATTTCCTGCTGCGTTTCATGCTGTTCAACATCCTGCCGACGCTGCTGGAAATCGCGATGGTCGCCGCCATCCTGCTGTTCAACTACGGCGTGATATTTGCCGTTATCACTCTGATCTCAGTGCTGCTCTACATCGTGTTTTCGGTGGCGGTGACGGAATGGCGCACCCAGTACGTGCGCGCCGCCAACACGCTGGACTCGCGCGCCAACACCCGCGCCATCGACAGCCTGCTCAACTACGAGACAGTGAAATATTTCGGCAACGAGCGCCACGAAGCCACGCAGTACGACCGCACGCTGGCCGAGTGGGAACGCGCGCTGATGCAGAACCGCGTTTCGCTGTCCACGCTCAACATCGGGCAGGCGCTGATCGTCGCCGGCAGCGTGACCTGGATGGTGATTCTGGCCGCGCAGAAGGTGGCGGCAGCGCAGATGACGCTGGGCGATTTCGTCGCGGTCAACGCCTACATGGTGCAGCTGTTCGTGCCGCTGAATTTTCTCGGCTTCGTCTACCGCGAGATCCGCCGCGCGATCACCGACATGGCGCGCATGTTCGGCCTGCTCGATCAGCACGCGCGCATCATCGACGCACCGGACGCAAAGGTGTTGCAAGCCGGCAACGCCAGCGTGAGCTTCGACCACGTGCAGTTCGGTTACAGCGAGAAGCGCGCGATCCTGCATGGTGTCAGCTTCGAGATTCCGGCGGGCCGCAAGATCGCCGTGGTCGGGCCCAGCGGTTCCGGCAAATCCACGCTGGCGCGGCTGCTGTTCCGCTTCTACGACGTCAACGCGGGCAGCATCCGCATCAACGGCGCCGACATCCGCAGCTATACCCAGGACAGCCTGCGCGCGCATATCGGCGTGGTGCCGCAGGACACCGTGCTGTTCAACGACAGCATCTACTACAACATCCAGTACGGACGGCCGCAGGCCACGCGCGAGGAAGTCGAACGCGCGGCGCGGCTGGCGCATCTGGACAGCTTCATCAAGCGCCTGCCGGAAGGCTATGAAACCATGGTCGGCGAACGCGGTCTCAAGCTCTCCGGCGGCGAGAAACAGCGCGTTGCCATCGCCCGCGCCCTGCTCAAGAATCCCGCCATCATGATTTTCGACGAAGCCACATCCTCGCTCGATTCCGCCTCCGAGCAGGCCATCCTGTCCGCCATCCGCGAGGTGGCCGCGCATCGCACCTCGCTGGTCATTGCGCACCGCCTGTCCACCATCACCGACGCCGACGAGATCATCCTGCTCGACCACGGCCGCGTGCCGGAACGCGGCAGCCACACCCAGCTGCTGGCAGCGGATGGTGCCTATGCCCGCCTGTGGCGGCTGCAGCAGCGGGAAAAGCCGGAAACTGTGCTTTGATCTGCACCACTCTTCCCGCCGTGGTGGATTTCGACTAACTTGGAGTCAACAACAACGAGGATGCCGGGCTGTTCCGGCAACGGTTCTAAAGCCATGAATCTGGAATCCCTGAAACACTTCAATCTCAAGGAAGAACTGCTCAAGCGCCTGGTTCCGCCGGAAATCGACGAACTGGTCGCGCGCATTCCCAAGCCGGTAGGCAGCTTCGGCTACGACCCCTGGGGCTATAACGAAAACTCCTTCAAGGTCGGTATGGGCTTCGGCAAGCTGCTCTACGACAAGTATTTCCGCGTCACTGCGCACGGGCTGGAGAACATCCCCCACAACGGCCGCGTGCTGATCATCCCCAATCACAGCGGCCAGCTGCCGATGGATGGCGTGCTGATCGGCTACGCGCTGGCCAGCAACGTGCATGGCCCCCGCGCCGCGCGCGCCATGATCGAGCGCTTTTTCCCCACCGTGCCATTTCTCGGAAACCTGCTCAACGCCTGGGGCGGCGTGATCGGCGATCCGGTCAACTGCGCCAAGATGCTGGAAAACGACGAGGCGATCATCGTCTTCCCCGAAGGCGTGCGCGGCTCCGGCAAGCTCTACAAGAACCGCTACCAGCTTCAGCGTTTCGGCAACGGCTTCATGCACCTGGCAATGACGCACAAGACGCCGATCATTCCCTGCGGCGTGGTCGGCTGCGAGGAAACCATGCCC
>JBOICL010000444.1:0-1693 GCA_050740055.1 Stenotrophobium sp. | reverse complement strand
ACGAGATAGTCCGCAAGATCAGTCGCTGTCGAGAAGCCTTTTGCAGCAGCCGCGCGACAAGCCTCGCGATTGACGCGGATATGCGGTGCCATTTCGCCGTAAACCTCTAGGCAAATGCTCAGTGTGTCGCAGGCGTCGAACAGCGGTTCCTTGTCTTCCTGGTTGTCGCGGTTGTAGGCCAGCGGCTGGCCCTTCATCAGCACCAGCAGGGCGTTGAGATCGCCGACCACGCGGCCGGTCTTGCCGCGCACCAGTTCGGGCACGTCGGGATTTTTCTTCTGCGGCATGATCGAGCTGCCGGTGCAGAAACGGTCCGGCAGGTTGACGAAACCGAACAGCGGCGTGGACCACAGGATCAACTCCTCGCTCCAGCGCGACAGATGCACCATGGCCAGCGCCGCGGCGGCGCAGAATTCGATTGCGAAGTCGCGGTCGCTCACGGCGTCCAGCGAGTTCTCGCTGATGCCGTCGAAGACCAGCAGTTCGGCGGTGTATGCACGGTCGAGCGGATAGACGGTGCCTGCCAGCGCGGCGGAGCCGAGCGGCAGGATGTTGGTGCGCTTGCGGCAGTCGAGCAGGCGCGATTTGTCGCGCAGGATCTGCTCGCGCCAGGCCAGCATGTGGTGACCGAAGGTGACGGGCTGCGCGATCTGCAGATGCGTGAAGCCCGGCATTACACTGTCGGCTTCGCGCTCGGCGAGGTCGAGCAGCGCCAGCGCGAGACGGTCGATCAGCGCGGTCAGGCCGTCGATCACGTCACGCACATAGAGACGGATGTCGGTGGCGACCTGGTCATTGCGGCTGCGGCCGGTGTGCAGTTTCTTGCCGGCTTCACCGATGCGCTCGGTGAGGCGCGCCTCGATGTTCATGTGCACGTCTTCGAGTCCGGTTTTCCACTCGAAGGTTCCAGCTTCGATCTCGGCGCGGATGGCATCGAGTCCGTCCACAATCTGCTTCGCTTCCGCTTTTGTGAGCACGCCGATTTTCGCCAGCGTGCGCGCGTGCGCCTGCGAGCCGCGGATGTCCTGCGCGTAGAGGCGCTGGTCGAAGCTCACGGATTCCGAGAACGCCGCCACCAGTGCGGAAGTGGACTCGCTGAAGCGGCCGCTCCACATCGTATTCTTCGCGCCGCCAGTCTTTGCGGGCTGCGCGGAAGGTTTCTTGCTGCCGGACTTTTTCATGGCGGAGACTGGCGGTAAAAGGCGCGCAATTATAGGGGCCGCGTCCGCGGCGACGGGAAATCCGGCGCGACTCGGCGTATTTTAATGTTACCCGCCCGCGACACGGCGTTTTTGCGAGGCAAAACGGGTGCGGGAGCGGGCGGTGGGGTGCCGACCTTTGCAGGTTGCGGGCTTCGGGTGCTTCCCGCCCCATTGCCCTTCGGGCAAGCACCGTGTCGGCACCCGCTCTTGTGCTCAGGACAATTCAAACTGTTATATTTAATTGTATTAAATAATAAACAGTAAATATATAATAACAGTATCGTGCTGGAAACCCGGCAGAGCGGGTGCGGCGATCTCCGCGAAAAGGCGCAAGAACGATTGTCCGAATCTTGCTTGTGCCCCTGTAGGCATCTGCCTAAACTGAACCACGGACTGCCGCCCAGGGGACAGCGGGCGGGAATCAAAAGCCAAGGGGACTGGGGAATAACATGCTGAAAAAGCTCGCGCTGATATGGGTCTTGGCCGCACCT
>JBOICL010000443.1:0-2554 GCA_050740055.1 Stenotrophobium sp. | reverse complement strand
CGCCGACGCCGCCGCCGCCGCCGAAGCCTAAGCCGCCGCCGTTGCCGCCGACGCCGCCGAAGCCGCCGCCGCCGCCGCTACCATCACCACCACCACCACCGCTGGCCCTGCCCAGGCCTGTATTGCTTCCACCACCAGCGGCACCAATCGGGCCGGAGGCATTGCCGCCAGTTTCCGTGGTCTTGAAGCCACCACCACCACCACCACCACCACCACCACCACCAGGACTGCCCTTGCCGCCGGCGGCGCCAAAACCGGTGAAGCCGCCACCAAAGCCGCCGCCATTGCCACCGGCGCCGGCATCGCTGCCAATCCCGCCGCCGCCAAATGCAGAACCCACGCCGCCTGATCCGCCCAGCGCGCTGTTGTTGTTGAGCGTGACGGAATCCAGCACCACCGCGCCCTGGCTGAAGATGGCGCCGCCGGCGCCCATGCCGCCACCGCCGAAGTCCGAGCTGCCGCCCTGGGCCAGACCGCCGCTGAGGGTGAGGTTGCGTAGGGTCAGCGTGGGCGTGACACCCGCGGGCGCGGGCGTGGTGTAGCCGTCGTTGGGTCCGCCGGTGCCGTTGGCGGCGCCGACGTAGAACAGGCGGAAGTTAGGGGTGGGGCTGGGGCAGTTGGGAGTATTGGTGCCGTCCCGACACAGGGCGCGCTGAATGGTGGCGCCGTTGCCGACGATGACGATGTTGCTGGCAATCGCCGGCAGCGCGCTGGGGCCGTACCAGAAGAAGCGAGTCGCGTCGGCGGCCCCAACCAGATTGGCGCTGGTGTAGTCATAGACGCAGCCGGCTGTGAGAGTGATGACGGTGGGGCCGTTGGCGGCATTGCTATTGGCGGTGTCGATGGCATTGCTCAGACCCAATCGACCGCCTGTTTCAGGCGTATTGCCCGTCACGGCGCAGGGAACGGAGATCGGCGCATTGGGCACTGCCGCCTGCGCCAAGTCTGGCATTGCGGCCAGCCCCAGCGCCAAGGCCAGCGGGATAGCCAAGGCAGAGCCGAAGGTGGGGAACAGCGAAACGCGGCGCAGCGCCGACGGACGGACGATGAAATTCATGTGGCACTCCCCCAAAGCGGTAGATTCTTGACAGCGTTCCCATGCTCACTCTACCACTGCACCGGCGCAGCACTCAGGCGCGGCGGCGCGACACTGCGGGCAGGGAGGATGCAGTCACCCGCTGTCGTTCGTGGGCGAGGCGTGCGTGTTCAATAATATTGAACGATTGTTAATTTTATTGAGTAATTATAACTGTGCCGGTGCGCTTGGGAGCGAGAGCGGGTGGCGGTGTGGTGCGCGCAGCTGCTAGCCCATAGTCTGCTTTCAATATATACGCAATCTGCGTATAATAAGACATGAAAGCCATCTTTGTCGAACTCCCCCGCGTTTGAACGACATCGAAGCGAGTATCTGGACGACGAAGGTTTCCGTTCACTTCAGAATGCTTTACTGAAGGCCCCTATCGCAGGTGATCTGATTGAAGGCACCGGCGGGCTGCGTAAAGTGCGTCATGCCGACCCTCGACGAGGCAAGGGCAAACGAGGCGGCCTGCGAGTGATCTACTACTGGTGGGGTGCCGGCCTTCAGTTCTGGCTGTTCACGCTTTACGACAAAGATGAGATGGACGATCTGACTCCGCAGCAGCGAAAGCTGCTGAAGGAAAGGATCAAACTGGAATTGACGGCAAGGAGTCAACGATGAAGACGAAAGCTAAGCGCAACCTGTTTGCCGAACTGGACGAAGGCTTCGATGCCCTGGCAGCCGAGCGTGTCGGCAAGCGGACTCTGCGTACTCATCCGGTTGAATATCACCCCGCACCGGAGATCACTGCCGCGGCATTGGTGCGTGTGCGCGAGAGTCGGCATCTGTCTCGGGCCTTGTTTGCAAACTATTTGCGCACGAATTTGAGGACGCTGGAGAACTGGGAGCAAGGCCGTGCCAAACCCAATGCTCAGGCTGTGTTGCTCATCAAGATGGTTGAAGAATTCCCGGATACCGTAGAGCGGCTTGCGGCGATCTGATACGCATTAAGAAGTTGGGCGAGAATTCCCGGAGCTATTCCAGCTCAATCCAGCGCTGCGTGTTGGTCAGCAGCAACCCGGGGCGTACGCTGCGGCCTGGCCACAGGCGCCTCACGCCTTCCCTGTAGGCCATTAGCTGACCGCGATACCGGGCGAGCAGCGCGGCGGGGTCGGCATCGCGGTGGGTCTTGTAATCGAGCACCCACAGGGTTTCGCCGTCATCCACCATGCGGTCGATGATGCCGCTGGTGTCGTCGTAGCTGATCGGCACTTCGTTCCAGGCGCGGCGGTACTGCGCGGCGTCGAAGAAGCGCTGCAGCGCGGGCGTGGCGATCACCGCCCGCACCTCGGTTTTCCACGCTTTGAAATCCTCTGCGCTGACCGCCTGCTCCAGCCGTGCTTCCAGATGTCCGCGTTGCGGATCACCTTGGCCTGCGCTGAGCTGCTCCAGCAGCCAGTGGATGGCGATGCCGCGCCGGACCGCGCCGCGATCGTGCTCGGCGGTTTCCGCGCCGCTGGGCCGTTCGGATTTCGC
>JBOICL010000442.1:0-6902 GCA_050740055.1 Stenotrophobium sp. | reverse complement strand
TGCCAGTGGCAGTCCATGCTGGCGAACGCCAAGCTGTGAAGCTTGGCCGGGGCGAAGCCGGGAGGTGCCCGAAGCCCGCGACCATCGCGAAGGTCGGCACCCCACCGCCCGCTCCCGCACCCGTTTTGCTTCGCAAAAACGCCGTGCCGCGGGCGGGTGACGGACAAATGTCCCGGCCCAGGGTTCCGCCGCCGCATTGTCCTGTCGCGACCAGGAATTGACCGGCACGGTCAAGACCCCGGCGGCGTACCGCGCTAACTTGTCCGCATCGATCATCGGGAGGAAACCGCCGCATGCCAGGCATGACCGACTATCTGCGCCGCGCCACCGCGCCGCGCCTCGTGGTGGCGGCATCGCGGCTGCAATGGCCGTCGCACGCGAGCGCGGCCCTGCGGCGCGCGCTCGGCCAGCGCCCGTGCATCGAACTGTTTTTCGCTTACGACGATCCCTACGCCGCCATCGCGCTACCGGGCCTGCTCGAACTCGCACGCGCGCACAAGGCCAGGCTGGTTCTCTTTCCCCTGGGCGGGCGTGGCATCGCTGGCGATCCTGCGCAGGCGCAGCGCCGCCGGCATGCCGTGGAAGACAGTCGCCGTCTCGCGCGCCGCAGCGGCCGCGAACTGATGCGCCGCGAACCGCTGGCGGCGCAGGACTGCGCCTTCCTCGCCGCCTGGACCGCTGCCGCGCAGGCTCACCCCAGCGTCAACGGCTTCGCCGCAGCAGCGCTCGAACAACTGTGGTTCCGGTCGACGGCTCTGCCCACGCTTTTGGACTACGCGCCGCTATACAAGGAACATTTCGGCATACCGCCTCCCGGAGACGGCAGCGCCCACAGCGCCGCGCTCGCGCGCAACACCGCGCGGCTGCACCGCCTCGGCCATTGGGAATCGCCGGCAGCGCGCGTCGAGGGCGAATGGTTTTTCGCGCACGAAAGGCTGGCGCAGATCGGCGCGAGCCTGCTCGCGCAGGGCTGGTGACGCGCATGTCCGAAACCGTCGAATACTTCTTCTCCTTCCGCAGCCCCTATTCCTACCTGTCGGCACCGCGCGCGTTCGCGCTGGCGCGCCGCTACCGCATCGAACTGGTCTGGCGCGGCATCCGCCCGATGGCCATGCGCGGCCAGCCGCTGCCCCGCGCCAAGCAGTTCTACATCCTGCGTGACGCCGCGCGCGAAGCCGGCCGGCTCGGCCTGCCTTTCGGAAAAATCCACGACCCGCTGGGCGAGGGCGTGTGGCGCAGCCTGACTATCGCCGAGCACGCCAAGGCGCAGGGCAAACTGGAGCAGTTCGTGATCGCCGCCAGCCGCGCAAGCTGGGCGGAAGGCATCGACGTGAGCCGCGACGCGCCGCTGCGCGGCATCTGCGAGCGCGCCGGGCTCGACTGGCAGGACTGCGCCGCCGCCATCCGCAACACCATGTACCGCCAGCGCGTCGAAGACAACACCGCGCGTCTGGCCGAGCTCGGCCAGTGGGGCGTGCCGACTTTTATTTTCCGCAACGAAGCGTACTGGGGACAGGATCGCATCGAGGATCTCGAAGCAGCCCTGCGCAGCGCAGGACTGCAACACCGCGAAAACATGGAGCAGAACGCATGAACAAATCCGATTTCAGCCGGCGCGATTTCATCAAGACGCTCAGCCTCGGCGGCGCGGCGCTGGCCACTGGCCATCTCGGCGACGCGGTTTCCGCACAGACGCAAACTCCAACGCAGGCACCGGCGGTGATCGGGCGCAAGCGCCCGAACATCCTGCTGATCATGTCCGACCAGGAACGCGGCTGGGAGAGCCTGCCCTCCGGTCTGGGCCTGAACGCGCATGAATGGCTGCTGGAACGTGGCATGCACTTTCCAAAATTCAACGCCAACACCACGCCCTGTTCGCCTTCGCGCGCGAACCTTTATACCGGTCAGCACACCCAGCTCACGCGCATGACCACCAATGTCGGCGCGCCGCCATTCCCGGAGCTGTCAACGGACATTCCGACGCTGGGCACCCTGCTGCGCGAGCAGGGGTATTACACCGCCTACAAGGGCAAGTGGCACCTGTCCAATGTGAGCACCGATGACGTCGTGCGTTACGGCCACAAGCCCAGCGCGCGCAACGCACTGGAGCCTTACGGGTTCTCCGACAACAGCGATGCTTCCATCGCTGACGGCGCGACCTGGACCGGTTTCGAACTCGACGGCCGCGTCGCCTCCGAGGCCAGCCAGTGGCTGCACGACAAGGGCAATTCGCTGAACCAGCCCTGGTTCCTCGCGGTGAATTTCGTCAACCCGCATGACGTCGTCTGGTTCGACGGCGCCGATCATCAACTGGCGCGCACACGACTCGACCGCGACTTTCTCTCGCCGATGTCACCGCCGCCGTCAGAAGGCGTCTACACGAAGAACTGGGACCTGCCGCTGCCGCAGAGTTATTACCTCGACAATCTCGCCGGCAAGCCCTGGGCGCAGACTTCCTACGTGGATTTCTGCAACGCCCTCTATGGCCGCATCGATCCCAAGGACGAGCAGTTCTGGCGTCATTATCAGAGCTATTACTTCAACTGCATCCGCGACGTCGATACGCACGCGCTGACCGTGCTGCGCACGCTACAGTCGCTCAAGCTCGACAGCGACACCATCATCGTCTACACCGCCGATCACGGCGAGATGGCGGGCGCGCACAAGCTGCGCCAGAAAGGCCCATTCATGTACAAGGAAAACGTGGGCGTTCCGTTCATCCTCAAGCATCCGGATGTGCGCGGTGGCAGCACCACGCAGGCGCTGGGCAGTGCGATCGACCTGGTGCCGACCCTGCTCGGCCTCGCCGGACTGAGTGACGCCACGCGCGCGGAGAAATATCCCGCGCTCAAGGGTGTCAGCCTCGCGCCGGCGGTGGCGGATGTGAATGCGCGCACTGCTCGCGATGCCAAGGGGCACCTCTACGACTACGGCACCATGCTCTATATCGATCCCGACGCCGCCAAGTCGATGATGGCCAACAAAGAGCAGGCGACATTCTGGAACCTGTTCAAGTCCAACATCGAACACGGGCATCTGGGCCCGGTGATGTCGCATCCCGGCCTGTTCCGCGGCGTGTTTGACGGCCGCTACAAGTTCGCGCGCTACTTCGCGCCTTCGCAGCACCACATCCCTAGGGACTGGGCCACGCTGCTCAGGTACAACCAGCTCGAACTCTACGACACACAGATCGACCCGGACGAGATCGTGAATCTCGCCGCGCAGCCGGAACAGCACAAGGAACTGATCCTGGCGCTGAACGCAAAAATCAACGCGCTGATCATGGACGAGATCGGCTTCGACGACGGCCGCGAACATCCCGGTCCCGATTTCCTCTACCGGCTGTGAAGGCACCGCGATGAACCGCCGCGCACGCCTCATCGGCTTCTGCGTACTCTGCGCCGCCGCGCTCGGCCTCGGCCTGGGTATCGCTCACATCCGCGCGCATCACCGCGTCCAGGCCGACGCGAGCCGCCTGAGCGACGGCGACCTGCTGTTTCTCGAAGCCCTGCGGCGCGGTTATCTCATGGACGATGCGGTTGTGCGCCGGCAGCTGGAACTGCGCATGCGCGAGACGCTGCTGCGGGAACACCCGGAAGCCGAACCCGATGATGCCGCGCTCGCCGCGTTTCTCGCCGCGCATGCTGATGGCTATCAGGCGGCGGCGCGTTACAGCTTCGACCAGGTCTATCTCAGCCGCGGCGCACACGGAGCCGGCCTCACATCCGCGGCCAATGCCATTGCTGCGCAGCTCCGCGCCCACCCGGAAAGCTATGCCGCGCTAGGCGATCCGTTTCCACGTGGCAAGCAGCTTCAGTCCCTGACCGCCGTGCAAATCGAAGCTGATTTCGGGCACACGCTGGCGCAGGACATCTCCACCCAGCCTCAGGGCGCATGGCAGGGTCCGCTGGAATCACCGCTGGGCCTGCACTTCGTGCGCGTCATCGCGATCACGCCGGCGCGCACGCTGACGCTGGCCGAAGCGCGTGCACGCCTGCGCGTGGACTATCTCGAAGACCGGAAGCGCGGCGTGCTGCGTGCTGCGCTGGTGCAGTTGCGGCAGGAATTTTCCGGCACGGCGCCACCGCCCAGGCCCGCCAGAACCGACGAGGATATCCCATGAGACTCAAACCGCCGCATAGCGCTGGTGCGGCGCTGCTGCTGGCACTGTCCGCCTGCGGTAGCAGCCAGGCGCCCATTACTTCTTCGACCGCCGCCGCGAATCCGGGCACCGGCACGCCGTTTGCGCAGGCCGTAACCTGCATCGGCTCGACGGCGACGCACAAGAATGTCTATTTCGGCGATATGCACGTGCACACGATGTATTCCGTCGACGCCTATTTCTTCGACGGCCTCAACGGCCCGCGCGAGGCTTACCGCTTCGCCAAGGGCGCGCCGGAAAACCTGCCCTCCGGGGAAACCGATCCCTACACCGCCGGACGCACCATCCAGCTCGACCGTCCGCTGGATTTCACGGCGGTCACCGATCACTCGGATTTTCTCGGCGACTGGCGGCTGCTGTGCCAGGCAGACGGCACCCTGCCACTGGGCATCAACCCCGTCTGCAACGCCGTCGGCCAGTATCTGCGCGACAACATCACCACCATCGTCAACGGCGGTCAGCCGCCGGCGTTCACCCTGCTCACCGGCGCGGCCAGCCCGCTGCCGTTTGCGACTGCGATTCCCTGGCAGGATGAACTGAACATCGCCGACGAGGAAAACGTGCCCTGCACTTTTTCCACATTCCCCGGCTACGAATGGACCTCGCAGAAGTTCAACCAGATGATTCACCGCGACGTCTATTTCACCGGCACCAACCTGCCGCAGGATGTCGCGCACGTGCAGACCCCGGAAGACCTGGTGGCGCTGGCCACCGGCAAGGGCACATCCAGCAATCTCAACGACGACTGGCGCATCTACGATTACCTCGATCAGAACTGCAATCCGGCGCTGGGCTGCGAGACCATGACGATTCCGCACAACTCCAACCAGAGCAACGGCGCCATGTACCTGCCTATCGATCCGGCCACCGGCCTGCCGCCGGGCCGCGACGGCGCGCCGCTGACGCTGGCCGATGCGCGGCTGCGCGCGAAATACGACCGCATCATCGAAATCCATCAGCACAAGGGTAATTCCGAATGCGCGGTCGGGCTGGGCGTCTATGAGAACGGATTCGATCCGAGCTGCACCTTCGAGCTGGCCAAGAATGTCTGCCGCGGCCTTGCCTCCGATCCGCCGGAGTGCAGGCAGGTCTGCACCAGCAATGCGCAGACTGACCCGGATTTCTGCCGGCTGAAAACAGCGCCGACCTACGCGACCGGCGTGTGCCAGCACGAAGGCCACGATGGCACCTCCGGCCCGGATGCGAAATGCGTGGCGCCGCTGGATATGGCCCGCAACATACTCGCCGACGGTCTCGCCATCGGCGGAACGCTCGGCGTCAACCCCATGCGCATGGCCTTCATCGGCTCCTCCGACACGCACAACGGCGACCCCGGCGATGTCGGCGAAAGCAACTATCCGGGGCACGGCGGCGTCCTCGACGACGATCCCGAGACGCAGCTCGGCTACTGGAGCTGCGACAACTCCGGCGGCGATCCGTCCAATCCGGCGAACTGCACCAACCGCCAGTTCCAGGATCGCGCGCGCGGCTTCAACCCCGGTGGGCTCGCAGGCGTGTGGGCACCCGAAAACACGCGGCAATCCCTGTGGGATGCGTTCAAGCGCGGCGAGACCTTCGCCACCTCCGGCACGCGCATCCGCATCCGCACGCTGGCGACCTGGACACCGCCACCGGCGGATATCTGCGATCAGCTCTCGGCCGGCAACAACCCGGTGGATACCGGACAGCTCGCGGGCGTCGTGATGGGCGGCGATCTGCCGGCAGACACCGCCTCCGGCGCGCCTTACATCGTGGTCTGGGCCCAACAGGACCCCGGCGGCAAGGAAACGGGGCTGCCGCTGCAGAAGCTGGACATCGTCAAGGGCTGGAGCGATGCCGCAGGCGCGCGCCATGTGCAGGTTTTCGACAACGTGGCCAAGACCTCCGCGCCGGTGACGCCGCCCTCGCAGAGCGATTGCAGCGTGCAGACCGCCGGCCATCCCGAACGCCTGTGCGCGGTGTGGCACGACCCGCAGTTCAATCCGCGGCAGAACGCCTACTGGTACGCGCGCGCCTTCGAGATTCCAAGCTGCCGCGGGAGCACGCGCATGTGCACCACCGCCCATGTGGATTGCAGCCAGCTCAATCCGGCCAACGGCATGTTCAGCACCGCCAGTGGCATGAAGGGCTATGAAGGCTGCTGCGCCATGAGCGGCGCACCCGGCAGCTTCACCGGCCGCAACGCTTTCAACACCATCACGGAACGCGCCTGGGCCTCGCCCATCTGGTATGAACCGCAGGTCAGTCACTGAAACATGAATACGATAAAAGGCAAGGTCGCGCTCGTTACCGGCGCCAGCAGCGGCATCGGCGAAGCCATCGCGCTGGCGCTGGCGCGCGAAGGTGCCACAGTCATTCTGACGGCGCGCGACCAGGCGCGGCTCGACGAAGTGCGCCGAAACTGCGAACTGGCCGGCGCGCAAACCTGGACTTATGCGGCGGAGATCACGGACGAGGCGCAGGTGCAGGCGCTGGCCGATGCCGTGCACGCGCGGCATCCGGCGCTCGACATCCTGGTCAACAACGCCGGTGTGGTGATGGGCGGGTTCACCTGGGAGGTCGAGCCGACCGACTGGCGGCGGCTGCACGAGATCAACGTGATGGGCGTGGTGCATGGCATCCGCGCCTTTGTGCCAAACATGATCGCGCGGGGACAGGGTGGCCACGTCGTCAACATGGCCTCGGTCTCCGGCCTGGTCGGGGCGCGCGGCATGGGCACCTACAGCGCCAGCAAGTTCGC
>JBOICL010000441.1:0-6454 GCA_050740055.1 Stenotrophobium sp. | reverse complement strand
GCGCCAGCAGGCCGCTGACCGCGGGCGTCACCTGCAGGCTCAACCGCTGGCTGCCGTCTTCCATCGCCTGCCAGTGCGGATTGCCGGGGCGCGGCACGCCGAGGCGCAGCGGTGCGGTTTCGGCCTTTTGCCAGTGGCAGCGCGTGCTCGCCAGCAGGCGTTGCAGGACATGCACGCCATCGCCTCCGCGCAGTTCGTACTCGCCGCCGCAGCCGCGGTAGGGATAAAGCCCGCGCAACAACTCCTGATCGTCCTCGGTCATGAATTTGGGTGGCTGACGCATGGCGCCATCGACGTTGTGATACATCTCCATCGAGCGTGGACTGAAGCTGCCGTCCCTGAGCAGGCGCACGCTGTAAAGCTGGACATGGATCGCGCCAGGCCGCCAGCGCGACTGATCCATGATGTACAGCAACTGCTTTTTCTCCACGCCCTTGGCGGATTTTGCGGTCTGTTGCGGGCCCGCCAGTTGCGCCAGCCAGTCCTGCACTTCGTGTGGCAGCGCCGATGGCGCTGCGGCGGGCGCACGGCCCTGGCCGCGCTGCCAGCGGTTGCAGGCTTCACACAGCGCTGCGATCACGTGCTTGCAGTCCCCACCCACCGGGCAACTGCATTCGCTGTCGAAGCGCGGGCCGTGGGCGGCGGCCGTGACGTTCACGGTCAGGGCATAGGGCATGGCCTCCGAGCCTTCGACCGTGGCGTCTATCCGCGTCTCCTCCTCCTGCTCGTGCAGGGCGAAAAACCGCACGCGATGCTGCTGCCAATACTGCCTGCCGCGCAGCAGCACGCGAGGGTCGAAGCGAGCAGAAATATCGGCGGAGGTGAAACGCATGAACCGTGTCGGCGGGATGGCGAATCGCGTATTGTAAGGTGGATGAGTGAAATTGAACTGCACCGCAAGCTGCTGGGCGACCGTTTGCGCAACGAAGCGTTTCATGCCGCACTGAAAAAAGTCATCCAGCCCGGCAAAACCACGGTCACGGACATCGGCGCGGGCACCGGCTTCCTCAGCTTCATGGCGCGGCAACTGGGCGCGAAACACTGCACGCTGGTCGAATACACCGATACGCTGGATCTCGCCATCGACCTCGCACGCCGGAACAAGATCACGGATCTGACGTTTATCAAGGCGCATTCCGCCGAAATGACCCAGCCGCCGAAAGTGGACGTGGTGATTTCCGAAACCCTGGGCAATTACGCGCTGGAAGAAAACCTGCTGGAAACGCTGGTGGATGCACGGCGTTTCCTGGGCAAGAACGGCGTCATCATTCCCGGTCGACTGCGTCAGTTCGTCGCGCCGGTTTTGCAGCCGCGCCTGCAGGAGGAAATCGACATCTGGCCCGACGTGGGCTTCGGCGTGGACCTTTCCGCCGCGCGCACGATCTCGCTCAACAACATGTTCGTGAGGCTGATCCGGCCCGGCGACCTCGGCGACGTCAGCCTCGCGCGCTGCTGGGACGACCTCGATTTCCGGCCGGACGCGCCGGCGCCGCAGAGCAAGCGCAGCTGTACCGTGCAGTGGACCGCGCAGGACCTCGCAGGCGTCACCCATATCTATGGCTGGGCGCTGTGGTGGGAATGCGAGTTGCTGCCGGGCATCGGCATCAGCATCTCGCCTTACGCGCCGGCGACGCACTGGGAACAGATTTACCTGCCGCTGCTCAACCCGTTGGCGCTGGAGCCGGGCGACACGGCGGAAGTGACATTGGGCTCCGACACGCGGCCGCAGGTGGGCGTACGCGTGAGCTGGCGCACGCGGCAGTTGCGCCCCCCCGAGTGCGGGGGTGAATGGGGCAAGGCCGTCTCCGAACAGACGCAGGATATTGCGCGCGGGCGGCTGTAAACCGCGTCACCCGCTCTTCTTCGTATTCAGCACATAACTGTTTTATTATATATTACAAATATTATATTAATTAATATATTTAAACTATCACGACGACGCTTGCGGCTAGAGCGGGTGGCGACTATTGATTCAGCTCGATGAAGTTTGAAGTCCGTTCGCCCTGAGCTTGTCGAAGGGTGAAGGGGCTTCGACGGGCTCAGCCCGAACGGAGAGTAAGACTTCACAACGCCGGATCAACAAAACCGCTCAACGCGACTTGCGTTCGCGGCGCGGCTTGTCCTTGTCGTCGCCTTCCTTCGCCGCCGCGGGCAGCAGCGAATACAGCCGCCACTTCCTGCCGGGCACGCCCTTGAGTTCGTAGGAGCCTTCGTCCTTGAACTCGAAGTCCGCGCCGACCAGCAGATCTCTGAACGTGCGCGACACCCAGATTTCGCCGGCCTTGGCTTCCGCCAGCACGCGCGCGCCGATGTGCACGGACACGCCGCGCACGGCGCTGCCGGCCAGTTCGCATTCGCCGGTGTGCAGGCCCACGCGCACGGCCAGGTTCAGCGCGGTGGCTTCCTCGCGGATCGCGACCGCGCAGCGCAGCGCGCGGGAAGGGCCGTCGAAAGTGGCGAAGAAGCCGTCGCCGCTGGTGTCCACTTCGCGGCCATGAAAGCGCGCGAGCTGCGTGCGCACCTCGCCGTTGAAGCGCTCCAGCAGGTCGCGCCAGGCGCTGTCGCCGATCTGCGCGGCCAGTTCGGTGGAGCCGGCGATGTCCACGAACAGCACGGTCAGCAGCGCCTGCTCGGCGTAGGTCTGCTCGCGCGAGCCGGTGAGGAATTCCTCGATATGCCCCAGCGCCTCGTCGGCGCGGTCGTAGGCAAAGAAAGCGTCGGCACCTTCGACGCCGACGGAACGCGCGCCGGTGATGTGCTGCTGCAGGTAGGCGGCGTGGCCGGGATTCAGAAACGGATAGCGGTTGCGGCACATCACCAGCGCCGGGCAGCGGATTTCGGAAAGCAGGTCGCGCACGTCCAGCGACATCGAGTAGCGCAGGCTCTCGGCCGCCACGCGCGGCGTCGCCGCGGAACGCTGGAAGCGCGCCGACATGCGCCCAAAGTTTTCGTCGCCCGCGCGGCTGGGCACGGCCAGCGCGGACATGCGCGGCGTGCCCCAGTGTTCGAGCACACTGTTGTAGCGCTGCTCGATGAACTCCGGCGACTGGCCGCAGGGATAATCCGCCGCGCGCGCATAGCGTGCGCTGGTATTGGACAGGATCAGCGCGGACACGCGCTCCGGATGATTGGCGGCGAACAGCATTGCCACCGGGCCGGCGTCGCGCTCGGCGAATACGGCGGCTTTCCTGGAATCCGCCGCATCCATCACCACGCGCAGATCCTCGGCCCATTCCTCCGCGGTCGGCGTGGCGCTGGCGGGCAGTCGATCCGATAAACCCGAGCCGCGGCGGTCGAACAGGATCAGCCGGCCGAACGAGGCCAGGCGCATGAGGAAGCGCTCGGCCTCCGGGAAATCCCATTGTAGGTCGAGATGGGTGATCAAGCCGCCGCTGTAGATCAGGTCGATCGGCCCCTCGCCCACGATCTGGTAGGCGATGTAGGCCTCGCCGGCGCGGGCGTAGCGGGTCTGCGGTTGCGGCATGAATGCTCCTGGGCTGCAACGAGGCTAGACGTGCGACCCGCGCCGGTCAATGACCCGCCGCCCTCAGCGCAGCCGGCGCTCCAGCCAGCGGATCACGGCTGGGTAGCTCTCCGGCATCCAGCGCTGCAAGCGATCGATGAGCTTGGCGTCCGGCCCGATGAGGATGCGCTCGCGGCCGCGCTCGACGCCGACGACGATGGTCTGCGCAGCCTTTTCCGGCGTCGTGATGGCGATCCTGTCGAAATCCTTGACCAGCACCGACTTGTCCTTGCGTCCGAGATCATCAGAAGTGAACCGCGCATTGCGCACGATGTTGGTCTTGATGCCGCCGGGATGCACGCAGGCCACTTGCACACCCGTGCCGCGCAGGTCCTGGCGCATCACCTCGGTGTAGCCGCGCACCGCGAACTTGGCTGCGCAATACGCGCCGTTGGCCGGCCAGCCGATCAGGCCGTAGAGACTGGAGACGTTCACGATCACGCCGGACTTGCGCGCCAACATGCTGGGCAGAAAGGCGTGGGTGCCGTGGATCACGCCCCAGAAGTTGATGCCCATCAGCCATTCCAGATCTTCGTAGCGCATCTCCTGCACTGGTTGCAGCAGTGCCACGCCGGCGTTGTTAAAGATGAGATCAGCGCGGCCGTAATGCGCCTCGACTTCCTTGGCGAACGCCTCGAACGCGGCGCGGTCGGACACGTCCAGCTTGCGTGTCAGCACAGGCGTGCCGATGCGCGCTGCGGTGTCGGCGAGGCCGGTTTCGTTGATGTCAGCGAGCGCGAGCTTGCAACCCTTTCTGGCCAGCAGTTCCGCCAGCGCGCGGCCGATGCCGGAACCCGCGCCGGTGACGACGGCAACCTTGTCTTGAAATACGTACATGGAGTTTTCCTCGGACGAGTTAAATCGACAGCAAATTTGTTGTTGCTTTACATCTGACAACATATCGTGTCAGTATTTCTGCATGAGTGTCAACAAAGTCATCCAAACCCCACGCCTGTATCGTGGAGCAAGCATGGATGAGCGCCGCAGCGAACGCCGCCAGAGCCTGATCGAGGCGGGCGTCGAGGTCTATGGCAGCGAGGGCTATCACAACGCCACCGTGCGCGGCATCTGCGCCGAAGCCGGGCTCACGGAACGTTATTTCTACGAATCCTTCGAGAACAGCGAGGCCCTGCTCGGCGCGGTCTACGAAAACCTGATCGAACAACTCAACCGACGCATGCTGGCGGCGATCGACACCGCGCACAAGCAGCCGGAAGCGATGGCCCTAGCAGCGCTCAGGGTCTATTTCGAATACAACCGCGACCCGCGCGTGGCACGCATCCTGTTTGCGGAAGTCCTGGGCGTGAGTCCGCGCGTGGACCAGCTCTACCGCAGCGCCATGCAGCGATTTGCCGCCCTGATCGGAAGCCTGGGCAAGGGCGTGCTGGGCAACGCCGCAGCGCCGGGAATCGACGAGGAATTGATTGCATCCGGACTGGTCGGCGCGGCGGTGCAGATCGCCATGAACTGGACCTTAGGCGGCTACAAAAAACCGATCGAAGAAATCGTCGCCAGCACCCACGCGATCTATGTCGCCGTGGTGCGCCAGCAGCAGGCCGGCGCGATCAGCCCGGCGCGGGCGCGGTGATGCGTTCGAGTTCGCCCAGGTAACTCAGCGCGAATTCGCGCGTTTCGCCGCACATTTCCACCAGCGCCATCAGGCTGCCGCAGACTGCGGGCCGGCGCGGATCGCCGAACAGTCCGCAGCGATTGTCCGCGCCGAGCTGCACGCAGCGCACGCCGGCCGGCTTGCCTTGCGGCATGCCGGGTATCGGCGAGGAGATCGAGGGCGCGACGCAGCAGGCGCCGCAGCCGGAACGGCAATTCATGGAGAGGGCAACGCGGGAAAGGGCGCGGATTGTGTCACAGCGCGCCCTTCGCCTGTAGGATGTGCGCCCGGATTTGCCCTTTGACCCGCTCATGAACCAGCAACTGCAAGACCTGATCAACGTACTCGACCTGGAAACGCTGGAGCTCAACCTGTTCCGCGGCCAGTCGCGCGACCTCGGCGGCAAGAGCGTATTCGGCGGCCAGGTCATCGGCCAGGCGCTGGTCGCGGCCAGCCGCACGGTCGAGAGCGGCATTCCGCATTCGCTGCACGCCTACTTCCTGCGGCCCGGCGACATGACGGCACCGATCGTCTATGAAGTGGACCGCGTGCGCGACGGCCGCAGCTTCACCACGCGCCGCGTGCAGGCGATCCAGTTCGGCCAGCCGATCCTGTCCCTGATGGCCTCGTTCCAGCACGAGGAACAGGGTCTCGAGCATCAATTGCCGATGCCGCAGGTGCCGGCGCCGGAAGACCTGATCCCGGAGGCGGACCTGGTGCGGCAATGGCTGGCGGACGCCGGTCCGGTATCCGAGCGCATACGCGACGCGCTGACACGGCAACTGGCGATCGATTTCCGCCGCGTGCAGCCGTGGAACCCGCTCAAACCCGAGAAGCTGGAGCCGCGGCAGTACATCTGGTTCCGCGCCGCCGGCAAGCTGCCGGACAATCCGCTGCTGCACCAGTGCGTGCTCGCCTACGCCTCGGATTTCAATTTCCTCTCCACCGCCATGCGCCCCCACGGTTGCAGCTGGTTAGACCAGAAGATGGCGGTGGCCAGCATCGACCACGCGCTGTGGTTCCATCGCCCGCTGCGCGCGGATGAGTGGCTGCTCTACACAATGGACAGCCCCAGCGCACAATCCGCCCGCGGCCTCTCGCGTGGCGAAATCTACGATCGCAGCGGCCGTCTGGTCGCCAGCGTGGCGCAGGAAAACCTGATGCGCGTGATCGCTCCCAAGTAAGAAGTCACCTCATGATCTCGCTCAACAACGCCACCCTGCGCCGCGGCGCGCGCACGCTTCTGGACGCCGTTTCCTTCACCATCTATCCCGGCTGGCATGTCGGCGTGGTCGGCAAGAACGGCACCGGCAAATCTAGCC
>JBOICL010000440.1:0-3402 GCA_050740055.1 Stenotrophobium sp. | reverse complement strand
CAGGCCGTGCAGGAAACCGGCGCCGCCAGCGGCAAGGACATGGGCAAGGTCATGGCTTGGATCAAACCCAAGGTCCAGGGCCGCGCCGATATGGGCAAGCTCTCCGGCCTGATCAAGGCGAAGTTGGGCTAAGGCCAGGTAAATCGTAAATTGCAAACGGAGCAATCGTCTCCGGATTTGCGCCAATTCTCGATTTACCGTTTACGATTGCCGTATGCCCAGCGGCCGCATCCCCGAATCCTTCATTCACGATCTCCTCGCGCGAACCGATATCGTCGAGGTGGTCGGGGCGCGCGTGGAACTCAAGCGCGCAGGCAAGGAATACCGCGGCCTGTCGCCGTTCACGCACGAAAAAACCGCCTCGTTTTTCGTGTCGCCCTCGAAGCAGATGTTTTTCGACTTCAGCGCCGGCAAGAACGGCAACGCCATCGGCTTCATCATGGAATACGACCGCCTCAGCTTCGTCGAAGCGGTCGAGGATCTCGCTCATCGCGCCGGGGTGGAAGTACCGCGCGAAGGGGGGCATTCCGACCGCCTGGTGCTGGACGGCCCGCTAGACGCTCTGGCCGCCGCGCAGCGCTTTTTTCGCGAACAGCTACGCAAATACCAGCCCGCCATCGAATACCTCAAGAAGCGCGGCATCAACGGCGAAACCGCCAAGCGCTTCGGCATCGGCTATGCGCCGGAATCCTGGGATGCACTGACCGGCTTCTTCCAGGACACCACGCACGCGGTCAACGCCGGCCTGCTGATCCAGAAAGAGAACAGCGGTCCCGGCAGGGCGTGCTACGACCGCTTCCGTAACCGCGTGATGTTCCCGATCCACGACACGCGCGGGCGCGTCATCGCTTTCGGCGGCCGCACGCTGGGCGACGATCCG
This sequence comes from Stenotrophobium sp., assembly GCA_050740055.1. Taxonomy (GTDB): domain Bacteria; phylum Pseudomonadota; class Gammaproteobacteria; order Nevskiales; family Nevskiaceae; genus Stenotrophobium. The sequence goes on along the minus strand of JBOICL010000440.1, from coordinate 2,522 downwards.
GCCAAGTACCTCAACTCGCCGGAAACGCCGCTGTTCCACAAGGGAAGAAACCTGTTCGGACTCTACGAGGCCAAGCAATCCGGCTCCAAGCTGAACTACCTGATCGTGGTGGAAGGCTACATGGACGTGGTGATGCTGGCGCAGCATGGCATTCAGGAGGCCGTCGGCACGCTCGGCACCGCGACCACGCGCGAGCATCTGACCCTGCTGTTCAAGTCCACCAGCCGCGTGGTGTTCTGTTTCGACGGCGACCGCGCCGGCCGCGCCGCCGCTTGGCGCGCGCTGGAGCAAGTGCTGCCGGAGGTTTACGAAGGCCGCGAATGCGTGTTCATGTTCCTGCCCGACGGCCACGACCCTGACACGCTGGTACAGGAAATCGGCGCGGAGGAGTTCAGGAAGCGCATTGCCGAGGCCATGCCGCTGTCGCAGTTCCTGCTCGGCGAGCTGGCCAAACAGGTCAACCTCGGCAGCATGGACGGCCGCGCGCGGCTGGCGGCTCTGGCCAAACCCTATCTGGAAAAACTTCGCGAAGGCCCACTGCGCGCGCTGATCCTGGATGAACTCGGACGCATCACGCGCCTGTCGCGCCCCGACATCGACGCCCTGCAGGCGCGCAAGGACGACAGTTCAGCCCCCAATCTTCCCTCCTCCACAAACCGGCCCGAAATTGGCGCCGCCCGGCCGGTCAAGCGCGCCCTGCAACTGCTGCTGGAAAAACCCGAACTGGCGGAGCGGGCGGAGCACCTGGAACTGCTCGCGCAGAGCGACGCTCCCGGTATCGCACTGCTGATCGAGGCCATCGATTTTTTCCACGCGCATCCGCAGGCGCACGCGGCGCAACTCATGGAATTCTGGCGCGACTCGGCCAAGGGCAAGGCGCTGGAACGCCTGCTGCAGCAGGAGGTCAATGCGGATGAGGCCACGCTGGAGCGCGAGTTCAAGGAAACCCTCGCGCACCTGTGCCAGAAAGGCCAGCGCGCCCGCGTGCAACAACTACTGACCGAATCCCGCCTGCGTCCGCTCACGGATGCGGAAAACCGCGAGATTCAGGGCATCACCCACGAACTAGCGGCGCGGCCCGCGGGTTGAAAGGGGAATTTCAGCCCTTACTGTATAATGTAAGGTTCCATGCGGCCACGATTGGCCTTTTTCGTTTTGCGCGAGCTTGCCTGTCCATGAACATCCCCAACACCAGCGTCGAAAAGCAGTCCCAGATCAAGACCTTGATCGCACAAGGCAAGGAGAAGGGATTCCTGACTTATGCCGATGTCGCGGATCATCTGCCGGAAGTGGTGGATTCGGAGCAGATCGAGGACATCATCAGCATGATCCAGGCGATGGGCATTCCGGTGCACGAAGAAGCGCCGGATACCGAGGCCCAGCTCTTTTCCGAACCGGCCGTGGTCGCCACCGCCGAGGAAGAGGAAGAAGCCGCCGAAGAAGCCATCACCAACGCCACTGTGGACGACCAGTTCGGCCGCACCACCGACCCGGTGCGCATGTACATGCGCGAGATGGGCAGCGTGGAACTGCTTGACCGCGAAGGCGAAATCCGCATCGCCAAACGTATCGAGGAAGGCCTCAGTGAGGCCATGTATACGATGGCCCATTACCCGGAAACCGGCGCCATCCTGCTGGAGGCTTACGGGTCCTTCAAGGCCGGCAAGAAGCGCCTGACCGACATCATCACCGGTTTTTTCGACCCCAACGCCGAACTCACGCCGCCCAGCCCGCCGCCCTCGCTGGTGGTGGAAGAGCCGGAAGCCGACGACGACGCGGCGCCCGGTGATGCCGAGGACGAAGAAGCGGTGGATACCGGCCCCGATCCGGTGCTGACGGCCGAAAAATTCGCCGAACTGCAAAAGCTCTACGACAAGGCCTGGGACTCTCTGCTCAAGCTCGGCAGCGCCGACAAGAAAACCCAGACCAAGCGCGCCGCCGTGGCCGAGCACATGCTGACGCTCAAGCTGTCGCCGAAAATCGTCGATGAAATTTCGCAGAACCTGCGCAACCGCGTCGATCAGATCCGCAACACCGAAAAATCCATCATGCGCATCTGCGTGGTGGACGCAGGCATGGCGCGCGAGGAATTCCTGCGCATGTACAAGGATGGCGGCGCCACCAGCGAGGACTGGATCGTCAAGGCGATTCGCGGCAAGCGCAAGTATTCGTCCGAACTGAACGCGCGCAAGGAAGAAATCTTCGCCTACCAGGCCAAGCTGCGCCAGATGGAAGGCGACAACCTGCTGTCGCTCGAAGAGATCAAGGACATTAACCGCCGCATGAACGTGGGCGACGCCAAGGCCCGCCGCGCGAAGAAAGAAATGGTCGAGGCCAACCTGCGCCTGGTCATCTCCATCGCCAAGAAATACACCAACCGCGGCCTGCAGTTCCTCGACCTGATTCAGGAAGGCAACATCGGCCTGATGAAGGCGGTCGACAAGTTCGAATACCGCCGCGGCTACAAGTTCTCGACCTACGCCACCTGGTGGATCCGCCAGGCGATCACCCGCTCGATCGCC
>JBOICL010000439.1:0-2273 GCA_050740055.1 Stenotrophobium sp. | reverse complement strand
TGCTGCTGAGCAGCGGCGAGGTCATCAGGATCGACAATCCGGCCGAACTGCCGGAGCCGGGGATTTACGAGGAAATCCGCGAGCCGATCATCAGTTGCCGCGTGCTGATGCCGCCGGATTACGTCGGCGCGGTGATGCAGTTATGCATGGAAAAGCGCGGTGTGCAGAAGAACCTGCGCTACCTCGGTTCGCAGGTGCAGCTGGAAGTGGAGATGCCGCTGTCGGAAGTGGTCACGGATTTCTTCGACCGGCTCAAGAGCGTGTCGCGCGGCTACGCTTCGTTCGAATATGAATTCCTGCGTTTCCAGGCCGGCGACTTGGTCAAGCTCGACGTGCTTGTCAACGGCGACAAGGTAGACGCGCTGGCTACCATCGTGCATCGCGGCATCTCCGCGACGCGCGGCCGCGATCTGTGCGAGCGCATGCAGGACGTGATCCACCGGCAGATGTTCGACATCGCGATCCAGGCTGCTATCGGCGCCAAGATCATCGCCCGCACCACGGTCAAGGCGCTGCGCAAGAACGTGATCGCGAAGTGCTATGGCGGCGATGTCAGCCGCAAGCGCAAGCTGCTGGACAAGCAGAAAAAAGGCAAGAAGCGCATGAAGCAGGTGGGCAGCGTGGAGATTCCGCAGGAAGCCTTCCTCGCGGTGCTCGGCATGGAAAAGAAATAAGGGCTGACCGCGCCGTCCGGGGCGGCGCAACAACAAGAGTAACGACAATGTCTGATTTTCATTTTGATTTCGCGGTGCTGCTGTCGCTGCTGACGCTGGTCACCGGCATCTTCTGGGCGCTCGACAAGTGGTGGCTGGCGCCGCGCCGCCAGGCCGCGCTCGCGCCGGGCGCGGAAGACAAGCCGAACGCCTTCGTGGATTTCTGCCGCTCGTTCTTTCCGGTGATCGCGCTGGTGCTGTTCGTGCGCTCCTTCATCACCGAACCGTTCCGCATTCCCTCCGGCTCGATGATTCCGACCCTGCTGGTCGGCGATTTCATCCTCGTCAACAAGTACGCCTACGGCCTGCGCGATCCGGTGTTCCACGACAAATTTTTCAAGGTCGGCGAACCGCAGCGCGGCGATGTCGCGGTGTTCCGTTGGCCGGTGAATCCGGGCTTGGATTTCATCAAACGCATCGTCGGCGTGCCGGGCGACCACATCGTCTATCGCGACAAGACCCTGTATATCAACGGCCAGAAAGCCGATCAGCAGCCGGATGGCGTCTATTCCGCGCCGGGCCTGCCGCCGCCAGGCGTGGTCTACCGCTTCAGCGAGGACCTGCTCGGCGTCCAGCACCATATCCTGATCAGTCCCGACCGGCCGACCGATGACGTTGCCGAGTTCAAGGTGCCGCCGGGCGAGTATTTCGCAATGGGCGACAACCGCGACGGCAGCGACGACAGCCGCCGCTGGGGCTTCGTGCCGGAGGCCAATCTGGTGGGCAAGGCGTATTTCATCTGGATGAGCTGGGACAATGCCGATACCACGGTAGATTTCTCGCGCATCGGGATGAGGATAAAGTAGGCACCACGGATATAACGGAAGGAGAGGGTTCATGCAATCACGTCGCAAGCAACGCGGTCTCGGCTGGTTCGGGCTGCTGATCATGTTCTGTGTCCTCGGCTTCATGGTCCTGGTGTTCATGACCTGCATACCGCTGTACCTCAACCAGATGAAGATCACCAACGCGGCGCATGCCGTGGCCCAGGAGCAGGGCACTAGCGGCTCGCTTACGGACATGCGCAAGGGCCTGCAACGCTACTGGGATATCAACAGCATCGACACTCTCCAGCCCAAGGACGTCATCATTAAGCGCACTGACAAGGGCCGCTTCCTGTCCTACAGCTACGAGGCGCGCGGGCATCTGTTCTACAACGTTTTTGTCGTTATCGATTTCGCCGAAGACATCCCGATAACCGGTGCGGCGATTGAGTGACCGCCTGGCACGGCTGTCGCGCCTGACCGGGCATGAATTCCGCGATCAGGCGCTGTTGGAGCAGGCGCTGACGCACCGCAGCTTCAGCCACATCAACAACGAGCGGCTGGAGTTTCTCGGCGACGGCCTGATCAATTTCATCATCGCCGCGGCGCTTTACGAGGCGCGGCCTAAGGCCGAGGAGGGCGCACTGTCGCGCCTGCGCGCCAGCCTGGTGCGCGAGGAGTCGCTGGCGCGGATTGCGCGTGGTCTCGAACTGGGCGATGCGCTCAGGCTGGGCGAAAGCGAGCTGAAAAGCGGCGGTTTCCGACGTGACTCCATCATCGCGGATGCGCTGGAAGC
>JBOICL010000438.1:0-3998 GCA_050740055.1 Stenotrophobium sp. | reverse complement strand
CGCCGCCGACATCACCTACGCCACCAACAACGAGCTGGGTTTCGATTACCTGCGAGACAACATGGCGTTCGCGCTCACTGACAAGGTGCAGCGCGGTCACTATTACGGCATCGTTGACGAAGTCGATTCGATCCTGATCGATGAGGCGCGCACGCCGCTGATCATTTCCGGTCCGACCGACGACGACCCCGATCTTTACCGCAAGATCAACGCCTGCATTCCCCGGCTCAAGCGGCAGAAGGATGAAGAGGGCGAGGGCGATTTCTACGCCGACGAGAAGACCAAGCAGGTACACCTGTCCGAACAGGGGCATGAAAACGTCGAGCGCTTCATGCGCGAGGCCGGGCTGCTGGGCGAGGAGGAGAGCCTTTACGATGCCTCGCACATCGTCCTCATGCACCATCTCAACGCGCTGCTGCGCGCGCACCACCTCTATCACAAGGATGTCGAGTACATCATCCGTGACGGCCAAGTGATGATCATCGACGAATTCACCGGCCGCATGATGTCCGGCCGCCGCTGGAGCGATGGTCTGCACCAGGCGGTAGAGGCCAAGGAAGGTGTCAGGATCCAGCAGGAGAACCAGACGCTGGCCTCGATCACCTTCCAGAATTATTTCCGCCTCTACAAGAAACTCTCCGGCATGACCGGTACCGCGGATACGGAAGCCTATGAATTTCAGAGCATCTACAACCTCGAAGTGGTGGTGATTCCACCGAACCGGCCGATGCTGCGCCAAGATCGCGGCGACCAGGTGTTCATGACGCCAGGGGAGAAATTCGGGGCGGTCATCAAGGACATCAAGGAGGCGCACCTCAAGCATCAGCCGGCGCTGGTCGGCACTGCGTCGATTGAAACCTCGGAACTGCTGTCGGGGCTGCTGAAAAAAGAAGGCATCTTCCACGAAGTGCTGAACGCCAAGCAGCACGAGCGCGAGGCCGAGATCGTGGCGCAGGCCGGCCGTCCGGATGCGGTGACGATCGCCACCAACATGGCGGGCCGTGGTACCGACATCGTGCTCGGTGGCAGCCTCGAAATGGAGTTGTCGAAGATTCCCGAAGAGGACAGGGCCGCGCGCGATTCCGCGAAAAAAGCCTGGCAGGAACGTCACGACCAAGTGCTGCAGGCCGGCGGGCTGCTGGTGATCGGTTCCGAACGGCACGAGTCGCGCCGCATCGACAACCAGTTGCGCGGCCGTTCCGGCCGCCAGGGCGACCCTGGCGCGTCGCGTTTCTATCTGTCGCTGGACGACACGCTGATGCGCATCTTCACGCCGCCGCGCATGCGCACGATGCTGCAAGGCCTGGGTATGGAGGAGGGCGAGGCGATCGAACACCGCTGGGTGTCGCGCGCGATCGAAACCGCGCAGCGCAAAGTCGAAGCGCACAACTTCGACATCCGTAAGAACCTGTTGGAATACGACGACGTCGCCAACGACAAGCGCAAGGCGGTTTACGACCTGCGCGATGAGCTGATGGGCAGCGAGCGCGTGACGCCAATGGTGGACAACATCCGTCCGGACGTGATCAGCGCCATCGTCGATGCGCACATACCGCCGCAGAGCCCCGAAGAAACCTGGACCGTGCCGGCGCTGGAAGAAGCGCTGAAGCGCGATTTCGGTCTCGACCTGCCGATCGCAAAGCGGCTGGAAGAGGACAAGGAACTCAATGAGAAGAGCCTGCGCGATCTCATCCTCAAGGAAGTGACCGCCTCCTACGAGCAGAAGAAGCAGGCGATCGGCGCGCCGGTGCTGGAACATTTCGAGAAGGCGGTGATGCTACAGGCGCTGGACGGACTGTGGCGCGAACATCTGGCTTCCATGGACTACCTGCGCCAGGGCATCCACCTGCGTGGCTACGCGCAGAAGGACCCCAAACAGGAATACAAGCGCGAAGCCTTCACCATGTTCAACGACGTGCTGGCGCGCTTCAAACACGAAGTGATTACCCTGCTGGCGCGCGTGCGCGTGCAGAGCGAACAGGAAGTGCAGGCCATCGAGGAGCAGCGCCGCAAGCCGCGCGAAATGCAGTTCCAGCACGACGAGGCGGCAGGCGTTGCCGAAGCCGCCGTGCCGCAGGCCGGCGAAGCGCAAAGCGCTCCGCGCGCACTGGAGCAGGCGCCCGAACGGGCAAAGCCCGTGACTGTCGTGCGCGAGCACCCCAAGGTCGGACGCAACGATCCATGCCCCTGCGGGTCGGGCAAGAAATACAAGCAGTGCCACGGCGCACTGGTCTGATTGCGGGAGACGGGAGACGGGCTAGCCTGTTGCCGTAAATCCGCTCAAAATATCCAAGGCGCCCTGGCTTGCCGGGCGCCTTTTCTTTTTGTCTCTAACGGAAATGACGCATGCCTGTGAATCTCAAAGCGCCGGAATTCCTGCATCCTGTGGCGGGCGTGCGTCTCGGCGTGGCCGAGGCGGCGATCAAGAAACCGGGGCGCAAGGATTTGCTGGTGATCGAACTGGCGCGCGGCAGCCGCGTTGCCGGGGTGTTCACGCAGAATGCTTTCGCCGCCGCGCCGGTGCAGGTTTGCCGTGAAGTGCTGGCCGGTGGCGTCGGGGTGCGTGCGCTGCTGGTGAACGCCGGCAATGCCAATGCCGCGACCGGCGAAGGCGGCTTGCTTGACGCGCGCACGACAGCCGCTGTGGTTGCCACGGCGCTGGGCTGCGAACCGGGGCAGGTGCTGCCGTTTTCCACCGGTGTCATCGGCCAGCGCCTGCCGGTGCAGCGCATGGCCGCTGCGATTCCGCAGGCGGTTACAAATCTGCGTGCGGAGGGCTGGCTGGACGCGGCGCGGACCATCATGACCACCGACACCGTGCCCAAGGGCGCGACGCGCAAGCTGCGCACCAGCCAGGGTGACGTTACCGTGACCGGCATCGCCAAGGGCGTGGGCATGATCCAGCCGAACATGGCGACCATGCTCGCCTATGTCGGCACCGACGCGCGCCTGTCGCCAGCGGCGACGCGCGCGGCGCTGGAGCAGGCGGTGTCGCGCACCTTCAACTGCGTGACCGTGGACGGCGATACCTCCACCAACGATTCCTGCGTGCTGTTCGCGACCGCGCAGGCCGGAACGCGGGACGTGGAAGTTGGCGATGCGGATTACGCCGTGATCGCCGCCGCGATCGAGGACGTCTGCCGCGAGCTGGCGCATGCGGTGGTGCGCGACGGCGAGGGAGCAACCAAGTTTATCGGCATCACCGTCGGCGGTGCGTCCAGCGCCGCCGAGGCACGGCAGGTGGCGTTTTCGGTGGCCAATTCGCCGCTGGTCAAGACCGCGATGTTTGCCTCGGACGCCAACTGGGGCCGCATCGTCATGGCCATCGGCAAGGCCGGTGTGGCGGGCCTGGATGCGCGCGCCGTCAGCGTCGCGCTGGACGAGGTCGTGCTGATCGAGCGCGGCGAACCGCATCCCGATTACCGCGAGGAAAAAGGCGCGGCGGTGGTCGCAAAGCCGGAGTTCAGCATCCGCATCGGCCTCGGGCGCGGCGCTGCGCAGGCGACGGTGTGGACCTGCGACTTCAGCTATGAGTATGTGAAGATTAATGCCGAGTATCGGACGTGAACCCCGTGTCCATTGCAAAGATCGAAGGCCGCGGGGTGCGCCATAACGGGCGCAAAATCAACGCTGAATACCGCACCTGATGAAGCCGGTCATTCCGGTTGCCGCGGGTTGCATGGTCAATGCAGCGGGCGAAGTGCTGATCGCCCAGCGTCCGGACGGGAAAATCGCGGCGGGGCTGTGGGAATTCCCAGGCGGCAAAATCGAGCCCGGTGAGAGCGCCCACGGTGCCCTGGTGCGCGAGCTGCACGAAGAACTCGGCGTGACGGTGCGCGCGGCGCGGCCGTTGATCCGCATCGCCCATGAGTATTCCGATCGCAGCGTGATACTCGATACCTGGCTGGTGAGCGGTTTTGATGGTGAGCCGCATGCACGCGAGAACCAGGCCTTGGCCTGGGTGTTGCCGAGCCGTCTCAGCGACTATCCACTGCTTG
>JBOICL010000437.1:0-10852 GCA_050740055.1 Stenotrophobium sp. | reverse complement strand
ACCGAACACCGGCCAGGCCCAGCCGAAGATGGCCGGATCGGCGACGAGCTGCCGCGCCATCGCCGGCAGGAAAGTCGCCGGGATGATGTAGCCGAAGCCGAACGCGCCGTAGCAGAGGGTGAGCCGTATCGTGTCCGCGCTCCACGCGACACGCTGGCGATTTGCCTGCGCAGGCGCGTGGATAGTACTGCGCGGAGTTGAGTCGAACGCGGACCAGGTGGCGGCGGCCAGCAGCAGCGACAGCAGGCCCAGCAGTTCACACGCGCGGCCGGAGGCGATATCCGCGTGCATCAGCACCATGCACAGTGCGCCTGCGCCCGCGATCCCGGCGCCCACGCCTGCAAACACGGCCCCGCTCAGCGCAGGGCGCTGCAACTGGGCCAGGCGTTCCAGCGCCCAGGCCGACACCTGCACCAGCACCCAGGCGCTGGCGACACCTGCCAGCAATCTCAGCGTCAGCCAGAAAATGAAATCCTGCCCAATGCCCATGCCGAAAGTTACCGCCGCAATCAGCAGCAGGCCACCGCGGATAGCGACAGATGTGGGCAGCCGGGCGGCGGTAAGCGCGCCGAGCAGATAGCCGAGGTAGTTGGCGGAAGCGAGCCAGCCCGCCGCCGCGAGTGACAGCCCGGCATCGGCGCGCATCATCGGCAGCAGCGGCGTGAAGGCGAAACGGCCGACGCCCATCGCGATGGCCAGCGCGGCGAGACCGGCCCATGCGACACCGGCCGCAGCGCGGGCCGGTGCCGCGCCGCCGGCCCGGTCATGAGAGGAATCTGGCATGCGCGGATTTTACGCCGGCGCAGTTGTTCCCTGTCCTGCGCGCAAGGATGTGTTCGGGCGCTACTGCGTCAGGTGGGTCACGCTCAGGGCCTGCGCCTGCACGTCGGCGTCGTGGAACGGCAGCCGCAGCCACTGCTTGTTGGAGTAGGCGTGGGTGTAGTCGCTGAAATGCGGATTGGCCGGGTCGGTGGATTCGGAGTAGGTGACGAAGGCGTCCGCCACCGCGCCGTTGGCATCCCAGGTCACGGCCTGGATGTAGCTGTTGCCGTAGGGCACGTTGTAGCCGGTCTTGTCCAGCTTGCTGGTGCCGTCGACCACGGTGAAGGCGCCCTCGAAATCCTCGCCGCCGAAGATCGGGATGCTCTTGTCGATGCAGCAGGGATGCTGGATCGAGCCCATCGGCGCGTCGAAGGCGAAACCGGAAGCCGTCACCGTGTTGATGGCGTCGCCGAAGGCGAGTTGCACGGTCGGAAGCGCGACATTGAGTGTGTTCGGCGTGTTGACCGGGTCGCTGGACGAGAACGGCGTCAGCCAATACGTATCGTTGAGCAGGGCCAGTTGCACCGGCAGCGGGCCGCCGGTGACATTGCGCATGAACTCGCGCCAGAGATGCCCGCCCTTGGAGTCGTTGTTATCGGCCAGGTCCCAGGCCTTGAGCGCGACGCAGGCGGCGGTGGTGCTCACCGGGCCGCTGCTGGACAGCACCGTGGGCAGCGCGCAGTAGCTGCTGACCACCGTGTCGCGCGCCAGTTCGGCGCTGTAGATGTGGCTGGACAGTGCCACCGTCTCCAGCGAGTTGAGATCAAACTTGGTGCCGGGCAGTCCGTCGGTGCCGGCGAGGCGGCGCTGGATCTGCAGGATCGACAGCCGCGGGCGCAGGCCAATGTTTGCGTTCTCGGCACCGATGATGCGCGCGAAGCCGGTCAGCGGCTGCTGCGGACTGGCCAGCCAGTAGCTGTCGTTGGAATTGCGCACGTAGTCGTCGCGCTTGATCGAGGGCAGGTGCGAGGGGCCGAAGATGCCAGGCACGGGCGCGTCGGGGTCGGTCTCCCAGGCGCAGGCCGAGCGCGAGCCGTCGAGTACCGGCAGGCCTGGATCGAGCTGGCCGATAACGGTTGCGATCGGCTGCGCCGAGCAGATCTGCACCAGGCTGTCGGGCACGTTGGGCACCACGGTGATGTCGCCGTAATAAGCCTGGCCGCCGGGGCCGGTGGCGACGGTGTTGACCCAGGGCACGCCGAGGATGCTCTTGTGCAGCGCCTCGAATTCATCCAGCGACTGCGCCTGGTCCCACTTGAAGAACTGGTTGATCAGGCGGTCGTTCTCGGCGTTGGCGTCGCGGATGGTGTAGGCCTTGACCGCAGTCCAGCCCAGCACCGGCACGCCGCTGGCGCTGATGCTGACCATCGGCCCGAACTGCGAGCGGTACAGCGTCTTGGTCGCCGTGGTCATGCTGCCGCCGGCCTCCTTGATCTGGATCGTCACCGGCACCGCGGTGATCGGCTTCGAGACGCCGTCGTAGAGATAGTGGGTGTGGGTCAGGTCGGTCGGGTCCAGCGTCAGTTCGTAGAAAGTGAAGCGGTACGCCGTCGAGACGGTGTGGCTCCAGGCGAATTTGTCGGTGAAGCCGATCAGTACCGCGGGCAGGCCATAGAGCGCTGCGCCCATGATGTTGAGCTTGCCGGGTATTTCTGCATGCGCCAGGTACAGGCGCTCGCTGCCGGTCCAGGGGAAGTGCGGGTTGCCCAGCAGCATCGGCATACCGGTGGTGGTGGCCTGACTGCCGAGGCCGTACATGTTGCTGGCGAAACCGTGGTCGTGACGGCTCAGTGCGCCGAGAGCGCCGGGGTCGGCCTTGAGCAGTTGCGCCAGACGGGTCGGCGGCAGCGGCTTGGCCTTGATCCTGGTCTTGGTCTTGGATGCGACGCCGGTGGGCGGTTGTGCGGCGACGATGTTGCTGGCCAATGCCGACGCGCTGGCCAGCAGCCCAAGGCGGTAGTAGCGCCGGAACATGTCGGCTTCGGTGATATCGGTCAGCCAAGGCGCGTTGGCACAGGCCAGGTTCGCATCGTAGTTCGGGTCGCCGACGGTGCCGGGCGCGGTGGTGAAGCGGCCCGGATGCTGGCCGGCCTTGAGTTCGTGGATATAGCGGTTGAAGCCGGCGGCAAAGCCGATACTGGCGGCGACCACTTCGGGCGCTGCGGCCGCTTCGAGGTGCTGCACAACCGCGTCGGTGGCCACGAATTTCCAGAAGTAGTCGCTGGTGACGTTATCGAGGTCGGAGCCGTTGGCGGGGATGTTGTAGTTGCCGGTGCGGCCAAGATATTGCGCACGCTGGCCGCGGATGGTCAGCAGGTCTTCCTCCAGCACGCAGAGGTTGTCGCTGGCGAAGGCATAGCCGTAGCCGTAGCCCATGCTGCCAAAGTCGTTGGCCTTGATATGCGGAATGCCCATCGCGGTGCGAGTGACGGTGACATCATAGGTCGTGCCGGTGCCGGTCACCGGCGACGAGCGTCCGCAGGACAGGACCAGAACAGGCAGCAGCAACAGCGGCAACAGACGCAACACGCGCATGAGTTCCCCTCGGTTGGTTGAGACCCGTCTGTGCGGGCTGGGTTGTGAATCTGGCGCGGACTATAGCGCGTGCCCGCGCGAATCCGGAAACGCGCGCCACCCGCTCCGCGCCCGCGGGTGTTTTTTCGTGTTATTAAATATGAAATATATTTAATTATATATAATATTTAATAACATCATGCCTGCTGTGGAAGCAGAGAGCGGGTGGAGGGACCTGGAAGGGGAATTTACTATTGGCGTGGCCCGGCTCTGCCCTTACCCTGCGCGCGGGGAATCAATAAAATCGCCGCCCGCCTGCCGGGCACCGGGGCGGCACTAAGGGGAACACAATGAACAGAGGGACAGGGAACATCCGTGCGCTTTTCGTGGGGCTGCTGGGCGTCTGCGTGCTGGCGCTGGCTGCCTGCGGCGGAACAAGCTCCGGCGTTGCCATTGCGAACGGTGCGTCTTCATCCAGCGGCGGCAGCGGCGGCGTGACCGCGGATTACTTCTTCGCCGGCCAGGGCGGTGGCGGCAAGACCTACAGCATCTGCGATCCGAACACCGCGCAGAAGGACGCGCTGATCGCCTTCTTCGAAGTACACGAGGGCGACACCATCCGCTTCTGCGCGGGCACCTTCAGCTTCACCACCGGCCTCACGCTTACCGGCAAGCGCGGCATCACCATCATCGGCGCGGGCCGCGACCAGACCGTCCTGTCCTTCGCCAAGAGCGACGCGCAGGACGGCATCAACATCAACAAGGTCAGCGGCATCGTGGTGCAGGACCTGACGATCTACGACGCGCCGGGCAACGGCCTGCGCATCTTCCGTTCGAACTACGTGACCGTGCGCGGCGTCAAGGTCGGCTGGAGCGACGCTGACGACCAGTGCCCGACCAAGCCCACGTGTCCGCTCTACGACGGCACCATGGCGTCCTGGATCAATAACGGTTCCTACGCGTTCTACCCGGTGCTGAGCCATCACATCTTCATCGAGAACTCGGTGTCGGTCGGCTCCTCCGACGCCGGCGTCTACGTCGGCCAGTCCAACGACATCCTGGTGCAGCACACCGAGGCCTACCACAACGTCGCCGGCTTCGAGTTCGAGAACACCTACCGCGCCGAGTTCATCCACAACGTCGCGCACGACAACGTCGGCGGCTTCCTGGTGTTCGATCTGCCGGGTCGCGCGCAGTTCGGCGAAAAGAACGTGGTCCACTACAACGAGTCGTACAGCAACAACGTGCCCAGCTTCGCGCCGCGCGGCGCCATCGTCGGCGACGTGCCTTCCGGCACCGGCATGCTGGTGCTGGCCTCAGATCAGCTGGAAGCGGACGACAACAACATCCACAACAACAACACTTCCGGCCTGATCGTGGTCAATTACGGACTGGTGGATTCCAGCGAGCCGTCCACCAACTATGACTTCTTCCCCGAAGGCATCCACATCTACAACAACACTTTCACCGACAACGGCGGCAGCCCGCAGCCGCCGGATTTGTCCAAGAGCAGTTGCCACGGCCTGCTCAACGGCCTGCCGGTGCAGTTGCCGGTTACGCTGCCCTCGCCGCTGGGCGGCATCGTCGCCGGGCTGCCGGGCATCAGCGATCTCAACAACCCGACCTGCATCACCAACAACGCCTCGCTGCTGACGACGATCCTGATCGCCAAGAATGCGGGCAAGTCGGCGCAGATCATCTGGGACGGCGCACGCGATACGCCCAACAGTTGCAGCGACTATCCCAAGGACCGCTACGGCGTGCCGCTCAACCAGCCCGACGCACAGGACGTGGATCGCTACGAGCCGCGCACAGACGAGCGCGGTCGCCCGAACCTGTATATCTACGACCCGATGCCCTCGTGCAAGTACAACAAGTGGAAGTTCAACGCGCAGGGCGCGCTGAACCTGCCGGCCAACGGCATGTGTGTCCAGGGCAATACCTTCAACAAGACGCAGTTGCAGACGCTGCTGGTGGACGACTTTGTCAACATGCACTTCGGCACCGCCGACCCGACCAATCCCGCCAATCTGGCGCTGGTCGATCACAACCAGCCGCAGGACTGCCCGACGCTGTCGCCCACGCTGGTGGCGACGGAACTGGCGCCGCGGCTGGGCAGTTTCACGCCCAATCCGGCGAACGACCCGACGCCCAGCGATGCGCAGCTCGGCGCGGTCTGCGGCGGCGGCACGCCGGGGCAGGTCAACACCGCGGCGCTGGCGCAGTACAACTGCCCGTTGCTGAGCCAGTACGACCTGTTCAAGAATCCCACCGATCCGACCAGGGCGGCAAACGGCACCGGTGTGCCCTACGACCTCAACACCATCCTGTTCTCGGACTACGCGGTGAAGTTCCGCTTCCTGTTCCTGCCGAAGGATGCCAGCGGCGTGGTGCAGAAGGCGGCCTACGAGGATCACCGCAACTGCCAGACTCTGACCATCTACAACTGCTACACCGCGACGCTCGGCTTCCCGACCGGCACGGTGTTCGCCAAGACCTTCGGCTTCACCAACGGCACGAAATACACGCCGGTGGAGACGCGCCTGCTGATCAAGCGCCAGGACGCCAACGGCAACATCAACTGGGTCGGCATTCCCTACGAGTGGCAGACCGACGCCAACGGCAACCTCACCGACGCGGTGCTGAAGCTGGAAGGCGACACCAAGTCCGTGACCTACGACTACGATGACCCCGAACCGGCGGTGAAGGACGCCAGCGGCAATCCGGTGCATTACAAGGGCACGGTCGCCGGTTACGGCATCCCCAGCGCCAGCGCCTGCCTGCAGTGCCATGCCGGCGACGACCGCGAGCCCGGCGCCGCGCCGATCGGGCCGAAGGTGCGCAACCTCAACAAGGACCACAGCTACGAGGACGGCACGACGATGAACCAGTTGGCCTACCTGCAACAGAAAGGTCTTCTGACGCTGCCGAACGATCCCTCCAAGCTGGAAGTCATGCCGAAGTGGAACGTGCCCGGCAGTGGCGGCGACGCCGCCAATTCGCCGGCCGACATCCACCACCGTGTGCGCGCCTTCCTCGAAGTGAACTGCATGCACTGCCACAATCCGGCGGGCGGTGCGCAGAATTCGGGCCTGTCGCTGGACGCCTTCAACGATCCGATGGACGAGGGCCACGGCATCTGCAAGCCGCCGATCGCCGCCGGCCGCGCCGCCGATGTCGGCAATTACGACATCCAGCCGGGCAATGCCTCGCAGTCGGTGCTGCCCTACCGCGTGTCCTCCGCGCAACCGGGCATCCGCATGCCGCCGCTGGCGCGCACGGTGCCCGATGCCGAGTTTGTGACCCTGGCGAATAACTGGGTAAACAACGTGGTGAACGGCTTCGCCAGTGCCAGCGCCAATACCTGCGCGCAGTCCGCCTCACCGCTGCCGGTGAGCTTGATGCGGGTGGTGCCGGCGGGCGGCCACTGAAACAGGACGTGAACTTGAGGCCGGGAGCGATCCCGGCCTTTTTCATGCGCAGAAAGCCGCTGTGATGCTATTGTCGCGCCCGCATCAGACCCGTTCCACAACGGCTACAACCGCATGAGCGCAGCGCATCAGCACACCGGGCATCACGGCCACGATCATGATGATCTTCACGATCACGATCACGATCACGACAATCATTATGCCCACGCAGGCAGCGAGCGCCGCCTGCTGTTCGCGCTGGTGCTGACCGCGCTGTTCATGGTCGTGGAAGTCGTCGCCGGACTGCTGTCGGGCTCGCTGACCCTGATCGCCGATGCCGGCCACATGCTCACCGACTCGATTGCACTGGGCCTGGCCTGGGCCGCGATCCGCATCAGCCGGCGGCCTGCCGACGCGCGCCGCTCCTACGGCTATGACCGCGTGCAGGTGCTGGCGGCTTTCGTGAACGGGATCGCGCTGATCGCGATCTCCGTCTGGATCGTGGTCGAGGCGATCGTGCGCCTGCTGCATCCCGTGCAGGTGCATGCGACGCCGATGATGGCGGTGGCGGTGATGGGGCTGGGCGTCAACATCATGGCGTTCTTCATCTTGCACGGCGGCGCGCAGGAAAACCTGAACATGCGCGGCGCGCTCGTCCACGTCATTGGCGACCTGCTTGGCTCGCTCGCCGCGATCGTCGCCGCGGGTATCATCCTGCTCTACGGCTGGATGGCCGCCGACCCGCTGCTGTCGGCGCTGGTGTCCTTCCTGATCCTGCGCAGCGCCTGGCAGATCACGCGCCAGTCCGCCCATGTGCTGCTGGAAGGCGCGCCGGAAGACTGCGATGTCGCGGTGCTGTCAACGGAACTGCCGGGTGCCGTGGCCGGTGTCACCGACATCCACCACGTGCACGTGTGGATGCTCAGCCCGGAAAAGAAAATGATGACGCTGCACGCGCGCATCGCCGATGGCGCCGATGCCGACCGCATCACCCGCGATATTGGCGCCTTTCTGAACCGCCGGCACGGCATCGCGCACGCCACCGTGCAGATCGAAAACGGCGGCTGCGCTGAGCCGCATCACTGAGGGTTCGATGCGCCAAAAAAAGCCCGCCCCCGACACGGCGCCTGACCGAAGGGAGGCGGGTGCGGGCGGTTTGGCGAGCGACTGCTGTTTTTATCGGGGGCTAACGGCTCGCTCCCGCGCCCACGCTTCGCGGCCCCGTGTCGCGAGCCGCTTGCGGGCTTTTTGGTTGCAGTGAAGAACTAGACCGAAGTCTTCATCACCAGTTTGATGATCTTGCTGGTCCAGTCGGTGTACGGCGCCCAGAACATCTTCGCCATCATGAAGCGGGTGCGGACCACGCCGCGCTCGTGCGAGAACGCCTTGAAGCCGAAATGGCCATGGCCGTTGCCGATGCCGCTGTTGTTGACACCGCCAAAGGGCAGGCCCATGTGCAGGAAGTGCACCACGCAGTGGTTGATGCAGGCGCCGCCGGAGCTGGTGTTCTTCATCACCTTGTTGATGTTCGCCTCGCTCTTGCTCCAGATGTAGAGCGCCAGCGGCTTGGGGTCGCGGTTGATCGCAGCAATGGCCTGATCGAGGTCGGTGAACGGGATGATCGGCAGCAGCGGCCCAAAGATCTCGTCGCTCATGATTTTCGCATCGGCTGGGATGTTGTCGAGCAGCGTCGGCGCGATGAAGCACTCCTGCTCGTTGACCAGATCGCCGCAGAGCACGCGAGCGCCGCGGGTCTTGGCGTCCTGCAGCAGTCCGTTGATGCGCGCGGTATGCCGCTGGTTGACGACGCGCGCCAGGCTGGTGGAATTCATCTGCTCCTGCGGCGTGTTGCCGTAGGTGGCCTTGAGCACTTCCACGCACTTCTGCGCGAAGGCGTCCTTCACCGACTGATGCACGAACACGTAGTCCGGCGCGATGCAGGTCTGGCCGTTGTTGGTGAACTTGCCCCAGAGTATGGTTTTGGCTGCGAGTTCGAGGTCGGCGGTTTCATCGACGATGGTCGGCGACTTGCCGCCGAGTTCCAACGTCACGCTGGTCAGGTTCTTGGCCGCCGCTGCCATCACCACCTTGCCGATAGCAGGTGAGCCGGTGAAGAAGATGTGATCGAAGGGCAGCGCCAGCAGCGCGGTGGAAATGGCTGCGTCGCCTTCGAAGATGGCGACCTCGTCCTCGTGGAAAATTTCCTTGACGATCTTGCTCATCAGCGCCGCCGCGTTCGAGGTCATCTCGGACGGCTTGATGATCGCGGTATTGCCGGCGGCAATCGCCGAGACCAGCGGGCCGAAGCTCAGGTTGGTCGGATAATTCCAGGGCGAGACGATCAGTACGCGGCCCTTGGGCTCGTACTGGATGTAGGCCTTGGTGCCCATCATCATGCGCGTCGGCCACACGCCGGTCGGTTTCATCCATTTGCGGACATTGCGGATGGCGTCGTTGGCTTCGGCCACAATCGGCAGAATTTCGGTCAGATCAACTTCCGCGGGCGGTTTCTTGAAGTCCTTGTAGCCGGCGTCGTGCAGATCCTGCGTGTGCGCCAGAACGGCGTCGCGCAGGCGCTTGATCTTGGCGATGCGCTCGTCGGCCGTGGACGTGCGCAGGCGTAGCGCGGTCTCGCGCTGGCGGTCGAACACGCGGCGGATTTCGGCGTCGGTGGCCTGGCCGGCGGCGGTCGGCAGATAAGAGACGGCAGTATTCATAAATCACCCCGTGCAGCGGACTGGTGTGGAATTAAACTAGCGTTCAGCGGGAGCCGAGTATAAACGCGTTTTCAGGTTTCCGGCATCATGGATCAGCCGCGGAATCAGGGCTGCGGGGAAAACCTGCTACAGGCCCGCTTCAAGCCGCCGGCCACAGGTGCTCACCGTATTTACGGTAGCCGATGACGTTGTTGAGACGCGCGTCCTGCTCCGGCGGCATCGGCAGCACCTCGCCTTCCAGCAGCGGCTGCAGGAAAGGCGCCAGCGCCGAGCCGCCGCCGCCGCTGATTACGATGGCGTCGATGTCCCAGTCGTCCGCCCACAGGCGGTTGACCTCGGTGGCGATGCGCGTCGCCAGTTGCTGGTAGGCCTGCTGCACCAGCCCGGTGAGGTCGTAGCGCTTGCCCTTGATCTTGATGTTGCCGCGGCTGACGCTTTCGTAGAGCCGGTACAGCTCGATGTTCACGCCGCTCTTTTCCTGCAGCAGGTTGGTGATGGCGTGGTAGGCGACGGACATGCCTGAGTCGCTGCTCTGGCTGCCGCGTTCGGAATACCTGGTTTTGTCGCTGATGCTGTAGTCGGCGGTGCGGAAGCCGATGTCAATGATGCCGATCTTCTCGCTCATGAAGCGCTGGCTGGACGGCTTGCCCAGATCGTTGAGCATCAGGTTGAACATGCTGCCGAAGGGCTGCGGAATCACCCGCACGCGGTCGATCAGCAGGGTCTTGCTCTCGCGCTCGCCATTGGGCTTCACCAGCGTGACCGCGTGGCGGTTTTGCAACAGAGTGGTCAGTGCATCCTTGTGCTTGCGGAAGAAACTGATCGGCAGGCCGGTGACCAGCCGCAGCGGCTCGCCGTCGGCGGCGAAGGGGGCGATCGCCGCCAGCGCCAGGGTCTTCGCGTACTTGCTGATGAACTGCGCCTGGTCGAGCGTGAAACCGCGGCCGCGACTCTGTGCCTCCGCCAGTTCGCCGACGAAATAGCCCTGTCCGTCCAGCTCGATGTGGCGTGCCTGCTTGGACGTGTCCGGCAACAGCGTTTCGGTGAACTGGACATCGGGGGCCTCGCCGACCACCGACTTGAAGACCTGGAACTGCCGCCCGTCCGTAGCCTTGGTGTAGCCAAAACCGATATCCGCGCCCAGCACTTTCACGTGCGTTCCCCCGTGTTATTGGCGATTTTGTAACACGCGACCTCAAGCGGGGTCAAAATGCTGCGAGACTGTTCTAATACGTTCACATCAACCTTGGGGTCTCATTACATGACCATTCTGCGAACTCCCGACGAGCGCTTTGCCAATCTGCCCGGCTACCCATTCAAGCCGCATTACCAAATGCTCGGCGAACTTCGCATGCACTATGTCGATGAGGGGCCGCGCACGGCCGCGCC
>JBOICL010000436.1:0-1655 GCA_050740055.1 Stenotrophobium sp. | reverse complement strand
CCATCGACGTCATCCACGCGCACCGACAGGCCGGCGTCGCTGGCGGTGGTGGACATCCACACGTCCGCCTCGATCGGGCCGTTGATGTACATGTTCTGAATCAGCGGTGCTGTCTGGTATTTCACGTCGGTCAGTTCCGTCACGCTGTCGTCGGTAAAGCAGGGCAGTGGAAGGACTCCGAGAGCACCTGCGGTCCACTGTGTAGTGCTGATGGAGCACAGGCCGTTGATCGGCACCTGCGCCACGGTGTTGGAGGCCTCGTCCGTTGTCGGCTCCGTCGCCGTCAGGCTCTGGTCGCCACGCAGATAGAGCTTCTGCGCCTGCGCCTGCGGGTTGGGCCAGTCGGTGCTGGTGACGTAGTGGCCGTAGCCGTAAACGTACTGGGTGACGTTGGGGAGTTTGTCGGCGCCGACATTCATGCCCTTGACGTACTGGTCGAACCACTGCAGCTCGATGTGATCGAACACCGGCACGCCGTCAACCGGCAGGCCAGCCCCCGACGTGAAGTGCTCCCACGGACCGAGCAGGATCTTGGCCGGCGCATGGGTCTTGATTTCTTCGTAGGACATCGGTTCGCCACGCTGGAATATGTCGTGCAGGCCGCCAATGATGAAAGTCGGTACTGTGATCTTGCCGTCGCTCTCCAGCGGTGAGCGGATACCCCAGAACGAGCCGGGTTTCGGATCGTCGTAGGCGATGCTCGGATCGCCGGTTACGCCTTTAAGGATGGTGGGGACCTGAAAGTTTGTTATGGCACTCAGAATATGGTCCACGACCGCGGGGATACCCACCGACGGGTTGGTCAACACGGTCGGATCGGCGATACCGGACACCGACACGACGCCTAGCCAGAGCGGGACGAAGGTCGGATTGACCTGTCCGCCGGTGAAGACGACGTCGCGGTAGCCGTCACCGATAGTGCCTACGGGCATCGCTGCTTTCACTGCCGGGTGATTCTGCGCGGCAGTGAGTATGGTGGCGATGGCGTCATACGACCCTCCATACAATCCGATGGCGCCATTGAACCAGGGTTGCTTTGTCACCCAGTCCACAACATGGCCGTAGTCCGATTGCTCGGCGGCGCCAAAGGCCTCCCATGAACCGGTGGATTGTCCTGTACCCCGCACGTCCACGACGACGGACACATAACCATGCTCGATGATGAAGGAATCTGCATTTTCTCCAACGCTATTGTTGTACGCGGTCTGGTTCAGCACCGTGGGAAAGGTGCCAGGAATCGCCTTGCCGCTGCTGTCGGCGGGCAGCTTCACGTAAACCGCGAGCTGGGTGCCGTCCGGCATGGTGATGTACTGGAGGTTCTGCGCGACGGTGTTTGGATACAGTGCTGGCGGGTTGTAGGCGGCCCATTTGTCGCCGGCATTGCTGGTGATCGAAGTGCCGGGCTGATTGGTCAGTGCGCGCGTGCCCAGCGTGGTCCAGGCGGAGCCACCGGATGCGCTCGATGCGCCGGATTCCGGGGCAGGCACGGTGCTGCTGCCGCAGCCGGCAAGCAACATCGCGGTGGCCATCACGGCAACAAGCGGTAAGCGGATGTCCAGTGCTTTCAGTGGAATCAACACGAATATTCTCCTAATTGGTTTTTTGTGCGCACACCCTAATCACGGCCATTAAGGTGTTATCAGCAGCACCACTAT
>JBOICL010000435.1:0-5803 GCA_050740055.1 Stenotrophobium sp. | reverse complement strand
GCGCCGCTGGCCAGCAGCACCGCCGCGCAGGGCGTGGTCATGCGCAGCTTGCCGCCGGCCAGCGCGCAGACCGCCTGCACGTCAACAGGGCTGGCGGAGAGGTTCATGCGCACCGCGCCCGCCTCTTCCGGGTGCAGGCGCGTGCGCCGCCACATGCTGAAGGCGATGGCCAGCGCCAGCAGGGCGAAGCCGATGGTCAGTGTCCAGGCCGGCGCGATGGCGTGGGCGTGGGTGCCGAACGGCGCGGTGATGAAACCCGCCGCGGCGAAAATCAGTCCGGCACGCCAGATGACGAGTCCAGCGCGCCAGGCCAGCACGGTGCCAAAGGCCGACATCACCCCCACCGCGATCAGCGAGGCCAGGGCCGCATCCGTCGGCGTCTGGTGCAGCGCGTAAACCAGCAGCGGAAACGCGAACAGCGAACCGCCGCCGCCGGTGAGTCCCAGCGCGATGCCGACGAGCACGCCGAGCAACGGTGCGAGCGCGTTCATCCGTATTTCACCAGCAGATCGGAAATGCGCCCCGCGCCGGCCGGGCCGTCTTCGTGTACCGCCTGTTCCATTGCGCAGCCGAGCATCTGGTAGAAGGTCTTGTCCAGCGCCTTGCGCGCGGCAGCCATCTGCTGGGCGACGGATTCGCAGGCTTCCTCGCGGGCGATCATCGCCTGCAAGGCGCGAACCTGGCCCTCGACGCGTCTCAAGCGCGCCAGTATTTCGGTCTTGCTTTTTTCCTTGTGCGTCATGCGCCAGGCTCTTTATATCTATACCATGTATAGTATATTGACAGCAAGCCTCCGAAACAAATCCTGTCCGCGGGGTTTGCTTTGCCCGCTGCGCTGGCGTGCTCTACAATCCGCCCGCTGCAAGCCTGTCCGTGAAAGATTCCCCGTCAGCCGCAGGGATTCGGCCCCGATGCCGCGAGCGTCAGGGCAACGGGCGCGCTTTTGGCCTGCGCGGGTCCCGTGGCCGGTGACGAGGTTTGGACCGGATGAAGTCCGGCATGCCGGGAAATGCGGGCGTGCATCGCCCGTGACAAGGAACCATCGAAGCCCGCGTGGCGCGCGGGCATTGCGGGCAAAAGGCCCGCCGCTAAACTGCCATTTGGAGATTGTGATGTCGAAGATGAGTTGTCTGCGGGGTTGGCTGGCGCGCGGTTCGGCGCTGTTGGGCGGACTGGCCGCCGCTGCCGCGGCCCACGCGGAAGAAGGTCTGTCCTATGCCGGCGCCAAGTGGAATCTGCCGCAGGGCGTGACCGCCATCAGCCACGAGGTCTACGACCTGCACATGCGCATGTTCTATGCGTGCTGCGTGATCGGCGTGGTGGTGTTCGGCGCGATGTTCTACTCGATCTTCGCGCACCGCCGTTCCAAACATCCCAAGCCGGCGGATTTCCACGAGTCCACCACCGTCGAAATCATCTGGACCATCATTCCGTTCATCATCCTCATCATTCTGGTCGTCCCCGCCGCCGCCACACTGATCCGGATGGAGGACACGAATAATTCCGACCTGACGATCAAGGTCACCGGTTTCCAGTGGAAGTGGCGCTACGACTACATGGACCAGAATGTCGGCTATTTCTCGACACTGGCCGCAGCCTCCAACAAGGCGCGCCAACTAGGTTCCGGCATCGATCCCAACACGGTGCCCAATTATCTGGTGGACGTAGATCATCCGCTGATCCTCCCCGCAGGCAAGAAAATCCGTTTCCTCATCACCGGCAACGACGTGAACCACGCCTGGTGGGTGCCGGATTTCGCGATCAAGAAAGACGCCATTCCCGGCTACGTCAACGAGGCCTGGACCCTGGTGAACACGCCGGGCACCTATCGCGGCGTCTGCGCCGAACTCTGCGGTCGCGATCACGGCTTCATGCCGATCGTCGTCAAGGTTGTACCTGAGCCTGAATTCAAGACCTGGCTTGCGCAGGAACAGAAGTCTGAAGCCAGCGGCGGACCTGTCTACACGCCACCGGTCACGGCTGCCGAGGCCGCCGCTACGCCGGCTGCAACTCCGGCCATAGCCACTCCAGTTGCCGCCAGCGCAGCTTCCACTGCGGCGCCGGATAAGGACATGAGCAAGGACGACCTGATCAAGGCCGGCGCCAAGGTTTACGCCACTAACTGCCAGGCCTGCCATCAGGCGACCGGCGAGGGGCTGCCGCCGAGTTTCCCGGCGCTCAAGGGCAGCAAGATCGCAACCGGGCCGGTCGATGCGCACATCAATCAGGTGCTGCACGGCAAGAACGTGATGCCGCCGTTCAGCCAGCTATCCAATGCCGATATCGCCGCCGTGGTCACCTACGAGCGCAATTCCTGGGGCAACAACGCCGGCATCGCCCAGCCGTCCCAGGTCGCCGCTCTGCGCAAGTAAGCAACAGACAGTTTCGAGGAGTTTCACATGGCTCACGCACACGCTGAAGAAACCGGTTACGGCCACGCCCACGATCACGACGATCACGCGCACCACGGCCCCGCCAAGGGCATCATGCGCTGGATCCGCACGACCAATCACAAGGATCTGGGAACGCTGTATCTGTTCTTCTCGTTCACTATGTTCTTCATCGGCGGCCTGATGTCGCTGGTGATCCGCGCCGAACTGTTCCATCCGGGCCTGCAGTTCGTGGAGCCGGAATTCTTCAACCAGATGACCACCATGCATGCGCTGGTGATGATCTTCGGCGGCATCATGCCGGGCTTCGTCGGCCTCGCGAACTGGATGGTGCCGATGATGATCGGCGCACCCGACATGGCGCTGCCGCGCGTTAACAACTGGGGTTTCTGGATCCTGCCTTTCGCGTTCACCATGCTGCTGTCCACACTGTTCCTGCCGGGCGGCGCGCCGGCCGGCGGCTGGACCATGTATCCGCCCCTGATCCTGCAGACCGGCGAAGCCTTCCCGCTGCTGGTGTTCTCAATCCATCTCATGGGTATTTCGTCGATCACCGGCGGCATCAACATCGTGGTCACGATCCTCAACATGCGCGCGCCCGGCATGAGCCTGCTGAAGATGCCGTTGTTCGTGTGGACCTGGCTGATCACCGCCTACCTGCTGATCGCGGTGATGCCGGTGCTGGCGGGCGCGGTGACCATGCTGCTGACCGACAAGTATTTCGGCACCAGCTTCTTCTACGCCGGCGGCGGCGGCGACCCGGTGATGTTCCAGCACATCTTCTGGTTCTTCGGGCACCCGGAGGTGTACATCATGATCCTGCCGGCCTTCGGCATCATCAGCACCACCATCCCGACTTTCGCGCGCAAGACCCTGTTCGGTTACGACTCGATGGTTTACGCGACTGCCGCGATCGGCTTCCTGTCGTTCATCGTGTGGGCGCATCACATGTTCACCGTCGGCATGCCGCTGGCGGCGGACCTGTTCTTCATGTTCGCCACCATGCTGATCTCGGTGCCGACCGGCGTGAAGGTGTTCAACTGGGTCGCCACGATGTGGCGCGGCTCGATGACCTACGAGACGCCGATGCTGTTCTCGATCGCGTTCGTGTTCCTGTTCAGCATCGGCGGCTTCTCCGGTCTGATGCTGGCGATGACGCCGGCCGACTTCCAGTACCAGGATACCTACTTCGTGGTCGCGCACTTCCACTACGTGCTGGTGCCGGGCGCGCTGTTCTCGATCATCACGGCGATCTACTACTGGATTCCGAAATGGACCGGGCGCATGTACAACGAGTTCTGGGGCAAGGTGCACTTCTGGTGGTCTGTCGTCTGGGTCAACGTACTGTTCTTCCCGCAGCACTTCCTCGGACTTGCCGGCATGCAGCGCCGCGTTCCCGACTACAACGTCGCTTTCACCGACTTCAACGAAATCTCATCGATCGGTGCATTCCTGTTCTTCTTCGGCCAGTTTATCTTCGTCATCAACATGCTGGCCTGCTGCTACGGCTGGTTCGGCCGCAAGCGTGACGTGCCGGCGCGAGTCTGGGAAGGCGCACGCGGTCTGGAATGGACGGTGCCGTCACCGGCGCCCTATCACACCTTTGAAGTGCAGCCGCAGGTTCCGGCCTACGAGATCACCACGGGACAATGAGCCTGTTCGCGCAGGCGCGGGGCGCTCAAGAGCCGATATGACAGACATCGATCCGGAACTGGCGAAGCGCAACATCAGGACGGCGCTGCTGCTTGCCCTTCTGGCGCTGGCGTTCCTGGCAGCGTTTGTCGCGTCCATGGTGCTCAAATAATGAGCGACCCGGTCCCCGGCACCGTCAAAACCGAGCGCGAGAAGCGCGCGCACCTGCTGCGGCTGCTGCTGCTGGTGGGTGGGTTCTTCGGCTTCGGTTTTCTACTGGGGCCGATGTATGGCGCGATCTGCAGCGCCACCGGCACCAATGGCTACTGGAAAGAGGTCAAGAGCGCGGAAGTCGCCGGAAAGGTGGACGACAAACGCTGGGTCACGGTGCAGTTCATGACCACGGTCAACGGCGCGCACCAGTGGGATTTCAAGCCGGAGCAGTCCGAGATCAAAGTGCATCCCGGCATGTATTACACGGTCGATTTCTACGCGAAGAACCTCGAAGACAAGGACCTGGTCGCGCAGGGAGTGCCCAAGATATTGCCGCTCTCCGCCGCGACCCGGCTGCACAAGACCGAGTGCTTCTGCTTCAGCCAGCAGGCTTTCAAGCCGAATGAACTGAAGCACATGCCGGTGCGTTTCGTGATCGACGCCTCGCTGCCGAAGGATGTCGATACCGTCACCCTGTCGTACACGTTTTTCGATGTGACCAAGCTTGCGCAGCAAAGCGCGGACAAACCCCGGATTTAACCAGAGTCAACAGAGGAAAGAGTAATGGCAACAAGCGCCGCCGCCACCAAAGAGAGCCGCTATTTCGTGCCCGCTCCGAGCGCCTGGCCGTTCGTGCTGACCATGGGACTGGTTTCCACGGTCTACGGCACCGCCGGCTGGCTGGAAGACCGCCACCTCGGCCCCGTGCCGATCATCGCGGGTATCGTGCTGTCGTTCTACATCATCTTCCGCTGGCTGCGGGATGTGATCCACGAGAGCGAGGGCGGCCAGTACAACGCGCAGGTGGACCGCACTTTCCGCTGGGGCATGTCGTGGTTCATCTTCTCCGAAGTGATGTTCTTCGGTGCGTTCTTCGGTGCGCTGTTCTACGCGCGCGATCTGTCCGTGCCCTGGCTTGGCGGCCTCGGCGGCAAGGCCGATGCCAACCTGCTGTGGACGGGTTTCGAAGCAGGCTGGCCGACCAACGGACCGGCCGCTGTCGGCGGCAAGTTCAGCACGATCGGCGCCTTCGGCGTGCCCCTGATCAATACCCTCGCACTGCTGTCTTCCGGCGTCACCATCACCCTGGCGCACCACGCGCTCAAGGAAGGCAAGCGCGCCATCTGTGTGCTGTGGATGTGGGCGACGGTGGCGCTGGGCGCCACGTTCCTGTGGTTCCAGGCGCATGAATATCTGGAGGCCTATACCCACCTCAACCTGACGCTGCACTCCGGCATCTACGGCTCGACCTTCTTCATGCTCACCGGCTTCCACGGCCTGCATGTGACGCTGGGCACGATCATGCTGACCATCATCACGCTGCGTCTGATGTCGGGGCACTTCAAGCCCGACAGCCATTTCGGCTTCGAGGGCGTGGCCTGGTACTGGCATTTCGTGGACGTGGTCTGGCTGGGCCTGTTCATCCTCGTCTACTGGCTCTGACCGGGCCGTGATCGGGAAGGGCGGCCTCGGCCGCCCTTTCAGTTTGCGGCACCGCTATTTCACCGGAATCGCCTGGTGCGGATGAATCCAGCCCATCAAGTAGGCGACGATCAGGAAGACGATCA
>JBOICL010000434.1:0-3247 GCA_050740055.1 Stenotrophobium sp. | reverse complement strand
ATCGCCGCCGCGGTGAAGGCGAAGGTCACGCTGATCGAAAAGCACCAGATGGGCGGCGACTGCCTCAACACCGGCTGCGTGCCGTCGAAGGCGCTGATCCGCTCCGCCAAGTTCGCCAGCCATCTCGACCGTGCCGCTGAGTTCGGTTTCGACGATGTCACCGGCAAGCCCAACTTCGCCAAGGTGATGGAGCGCGTGCAGGCCATCGTGCAGACGGTCGAGCCGCACGATTCGGTGGAACGCTACAGCGGCCTTGGCGTCGAGTGCATCAAAGGCGAAGCGAAAATCCTCGACCCCTGGACGGTGCAGGTGAACGGTCAGAAGCTGACCACCAAAGCCATCGTCATCGCCGCCGGTGCGAGTCCGTTCGTGCCGCCGATTCCCGGACTCAAGGAAGCGGGCTATCTCACTTCGGACAATGTCTGGAAAATCCGCAAGCTGCCGCGCCGGCTCGTGGTGCTAGGCGGTGGCCCGATCGGCAGCGAACTGACGCAGGCGTTCGCACGGCTCGGTGCGGAAGTGACGCAGGTGGAGATGCTGCCGCGTATCATGATCCGCGAGGACGCGGAAATTTCCGCGATGGTGCAGAAGCGCTTCGAGGCGGAAGGCATCAGCGTGCGCGTCAACACCAAGGCCAAGGCGGTGGTGCAGGAGAACGGCGAAAAATATCTGGTCTGCGAGAAAAATGGCGTCGAAGAGCGCATCCCCTTCGACGAAATCCTGGTCGCCGTGGGTCGCGCCGCCAATCTCAAGGGCTATGGCCTGGAAGAACTCGGCGTGAAGACCGGCAAGACCGTCGAGGTCAACGAATTCCTGCAAACGAATTTCCCCAACATTTACGCCTGCGGCGATGTTGCCGGCCCTTACCAGTTCACCCACACCGCTGCGCACATGGCCTGGTATGCCTCGGTGAACGCGCTGTTCGCGCCGCTGCTGGGGCTGCGCGGCGGCAAGTTCAAGGTCGATTACTCGGTGATTCCATGGGCGACTTTCACCGAGCCGGAAGTCGCGCGCGTGGGCCTCAACGAGCAGGATGCGAAGGAGAAAAACATTCCCTATGAAGTCGCCCGCTTCGATCTCGAGGAGTTGGATCGCGCCATCGCCGACGGCGAAGCGCACGGCGTGGTGAAAGTGCTGACCGTGCCGGGCAAGGACAAGATCCTCGGCGTCACCATCGCCGGCGAGCACGCGGGCGACCTCATCGCCGAATACGTGCTGGCGATGCGCCACGGCATCGGCCTCAACAAGATTCTCGGCACCATCCACATCTACCCGACGCTGGCCGAGGCGAACAAATACGTGGCGGGCCAGTGGAAACAGGCGCACAAGCCGGAAGGGCTGCTGCGCTGGGTGGAGAAATTCCATGCCTGGAGGCGCAGCTGAACCTCGCCGGCGGCCTGCTTTCCAACGTGGAATCAGCCCGTACAGGAACGCCTGTGTCCGCACGCATCACCGCAATCATTCTGACCCTGATGTCTACGGTCGCCGCAGCCGCTTGCCCGGAGGGATATTCCGAAGCCTGCGTCGGCGACAACTGCTACTGCGTGCCGGATGCCGCGACGATACAGCGCGCCCTGCCGCCGCCCCTGCAGGACGCCGCCGAGCAAGTAGCCGGCGCGGCGCTGAAGAACCTGATCCTGGCTTCGCGCAATGACGCGATTCGCGAAGGAGTGCAGCCGATGCCGCCCGCGATCCGCAAAGACCTTCTGGGCTTCTATCCGGCGGAGCTGCTCGACCACGTGCGCTACCGCGTCGGCGGAGGCAATGATCTTTCATTGCAGTCGAACGCGCTGCGCTACGGCGACGCGGCGGCGGTGACGCTGGATGATGTGGTCGTCTTCGCAAACCAAGCCGATGCGCAGGGCAACTCCGTGCTGTGGGCGCACGAGATGAAGCACGTGCAGCAGGTCAGCGAATGGGGACTCGCCGGATTCGCAGAGCGCTACGCCCGCGACTACAAGGCCGTGGAGGGGCCGGCTTATGCGGCGCAGGATCAGTTTGCGAAATGGCGGGCTGCGAGGAATCAGGCGCAGCATTGATTCGGAAACCCAGTGTCGGCACCCGCTCTTTGGATTTTACGTAGAGAGATTGTTTATAATTGTTAAATATATATTTACATATTTAATAATTATAAAAAGCGCAGAACCACTCAAACCAAAGAGCGGGTGAATGCTGGGTTTCCGCTTTGCTTCAACCCAGCCTACGCGCTGCGCTTCAACCCAGCTTGCGAGGACGCGGGCCGACAATGATGAAACGTCCGGCTGCGCAGGCCAGTGAAGTCGCAAACAGAAATATTCCGGCGGGCATGATCCAGACCGCAATGTGCATGGGAATGAGGATGTCTGCGGTAGAGACCGAATACCAGCGGTCAACCAGCAGTCGAATGGGGCAGACAAAACCAAATGGCAGGATCGCAACGATCTCGGCCGCAATCGATATGTAAGCAATCTTGAGCAGCTTGGTGCATTTCCCCGCGGCGTGGCAGTAGTTCATGTAGAGCAGGCAGCCGATATTCCATACCGCGATGAACGTATGAGCGGTCTGGATCGCCAGCAACATGTTCGGTGCCCGGCGGGAACCGTGGCCCTTACTTCACCAGCTTGAGATGTGCCCGCCCGCCCGGCTTGGGTGCCGTTGGCGGCGGGGCCTGCGGCGAAGGCGGCGAGGTGCCGGGTTTGGTCGGTTCGACTTCGCCGAAGACGATGCCTTCGCCGTTTTCGCGCGCGAACACCGCGAGCACGGCGCCGGTCGGCACCTGCAGGTCGAAGGGGCGGCCGCCGAAGCGCGCGGAAAACCAGATCGGCTCGGCCTTGAGGTCGAGCGTCTGCACCGCCATCGGGCTGATATTGAGGGTGATGCGGTTTTCCTGCACGAATTCGCGCGGTACCACCACGCCGGGATAGTCGGCAGCGACCAGCATGTGCGGCGTGTAACCGTTGTCCGTGGCCCAGTCGTAGATCGCCCGGATCAGGTAGGGGCGGCGGGACGGCGCGGTCATTTCATGGTTTTCTGGAACGCCGGCCGCTGGAACAGGCGCTCGGCGTAGCGCACGATGGCGGCCGTTTCCGGCGACAGTTTCAGGCCGAGGCCTGGCAGGCGGTAGAGCAGCGCGGCCCAGGCGCAGTCGGCGAGGTTGTAATCCATGCCCATGAACCAGCCGCGCGCGGGGCACAGGCGCGCGCTGGTGGTGAGGTGTTCGGCGAGGGCCTTGCGCGGGGCGCGCAGGTCGCCGTGGCCGCCGAGGATG
>JBOICL010000433.1:0-2826 GCA_050740055.1 Stenotrophobium sp. | reverse complement strand
CTCCTGCCGATCTACGGCCGTCTCAGCGTGCTGGGCCATATCGATGCGGTCTACTCGCCCGATGCGCTGGTCGATACCGAAAAATTTGCCCTCGGCGGCCCGCAAAGCGTGCGCGGCTACCAGCCTTCGCAGGCCCTCGGCGATCGCGGTTATCTGGCTTCCATCAGCCTGATCCAGCCCTTCGGCATCGGCCCCATCAACTTCAATGGCCGCGTTTTCACCGACTGGGGCAGTGTCTCGAACATCGCCCCTCTAGGCGGCGGCAGCGCATCCATCGGCAGCGCGGGTATCGGCCTCGACGCCCAATACCGGGCCTTGAGCGCGAAAGTCGATTGGTCGATCCCGTTCGACGATCACGGACGCGGCAAGGAATATTTTAACGACACCTATTTATTTGCAATGGTTTCAGTCGCCTTCTGAGGTAAAGCGCCATGAGCAAAAAACTGACACTTCGTGCGATCCCCGCAGCCCTGCTTGCACACAGGTTAAGCCTTGCGCTGGCCGCTTTTCTGGCGCCCGCATTTGCTATCGCCGGCCCTGCCGGAGCAACCATCGTTGCCGGACAGATCGGGATCACCAACCCAAATATCAACACCACGGTCATCAACGAGACCTCGCAGAACGCGATCATCAACTGGCAGCAGTTCAACATTGCCAACGGCCAGTCCGTGATCTTCAATCAGCCGAGTGCTTCGGCCGCGGTGCTCAACCGCGTGACCGGAGGCTCGCCGTCGGCAATCTTCGGCAGCCTCAGCTCCAACGGACAAGTCTTTCTCATCAATCCGCAGGGAATTGCCTTTGGGCCCGGAGCGCAGGTCAATGTGGGCGCGCTGGTGGCGTCCACGGCCGGCATCTCCGACAACGATTTCCTCGCCGGGCACTATGTTTTCACCGGCGGCACCACCGCGCCGGTGACCAACGCCGGCAACATCGCCGCGGCGAAAAATGGCTACGTCGTGCTTGCCGGCGACTATGTGAACAACACTGGCATCATCCAGGCCCGGCTCGGCACGGTCGCGCTCGCCTCGGGTTCGGCCATGACCCTGGACATGAACGGCGATGGTCTGGTCAATCTCGCCGTTAACCAGGCAGCTCTCGGCAGCCAGGCGGGGGTGAGCAACCTCGGCGCGCTCGCCGCCGAAGGCGGCACCGTCATCATGACCGCACAGGTTGCAAATACCCTTGCCGGCACCGTCGTCAACAATAGCGGCGTGATCCATGCGCAAGGCATTGCGGAAAACGGAGGGAACATCTTCCTGACCGCAAGCGGCGGCGATGCCACCAATGCGGGAACGCTCGACGTGAGCGGACTCAACGGGGACAATGCCGGCGTCATCCGCATCAATAGCGATCACGACATCACGCTTGCCAGCGGGTCATCCATACTGGCGGGCGGCGCAGGCGGTGGCGACGTGCGCATCGTTGCCAATAACAATCTTAGCGTTGAGCAGGGCGCCTATACGGATGTGGGCCGGCTCTCGCCGACCGGCACTGCCGGTTACGCCGAATTTTCCGGCCTCAACAGCGTGACCATTCGCGATATCGTCCATCTTGGCGACAACGGCACCCTGCTGGTGGATCCGTCTAACTTCACTATTGGCGCCACAACCGGCGAATCGACCCCCGGTTACGATCAAACGACATTGCAAAATCAACTGCAGAGCATGGCCCCCACAGCCACCGTCAAAATCGATGCCAGCGGCGGCTCGGGAACCGACCCCGGCAATATCACGGTGCTTGATGATCTGGCGAGCAATCGGCTTGAGGGGCGCAATGGCAGCAACGGCGGCAGTCTGGAGCTTATCGCAGGCCCCAACGGTTCAATCATTTTTAACGACTCGCATACGGAGTTCTTTCTCATCGGCGACATCACCATCCATGGCGGTACCCACGGCGGAACGCAGACCCTTGGCAGCCTGAGTTCTGCCGGCAATATCATCATCGACGGCTTTGGAACCATCGCCATGCCAGGCACTATAGTCGCCAATTCGCTGAGTGTGACCAGCACAAATGGCAACATTGATCTAAATGGCTCAGCGATCGTAGTCAGTACCGGTCTGGCGTCGTTCGGGCAGGATCCGGCCCTGATCTCAGCTTTGCCGGCCAGCCTCAAACCGACATCTTCGGGACCCAATGCAGCATTTAGCGCTGCCAACGGCATCGTTGATTACCAGGGAAGCGATCTGACGATTGGCGGCGGTTATATTTATATGCTGGCTACCAATATTCTCAACTTTCCTAACCATATCCGTAGTGGAGGTCCGTTGTTCTGGGTTTGGGTACCGCCGGATTCCTCGGGGTCTGTTCAGTTCAATCCGTCGTACTTTCAAATTCTCACCAACACCTTTAACACTGACAACCGAATCGAATCCCACCCTCCTCCTGAGCTGACGTTTGTTTTTGGTTCCAGCACTAGCACCCTGTCTCTTGATAGCGGAGGCACTCCCTCCAATCCGCTGGATGTGCACGGCACGAACACCAACTTTATTTACGCGACCAACTCGCCGGGCACAATCACTAACGCCAATACCAGTACCATCCTGACCAATGGCCAGGTGTTAAGTCTGATCAACCTCTCGCCGTCAACCTCGCCAACGGTAACCAACCCCAATCCAAACCCAAGCACGTCCGGTCAACTGACCCCGCAGCAAGAAGGCTTCAACGCTGCCAACTCCGTCAACAATGAAGTGACCAATCCCGGCACCGTGGCTTTGGGTCCGCCCATCAGTAATTCAAGCTTTGTTGAACAGCAATCCTCCGGCCCTCAGAGCCTGAGTTGCCAATAAGGTCGAGGCCTGATCATGAAAAACATGAAAATCCTGTTGC
>JBOICL010000432.1:0-10390 GCA_050740055.1 Stenotrophobium sp. | reverse complement strand
GTAATGTGCTGAAGCCGCTGGGCGGCAGCCCCGGCGCATTGAATTTCGCGATGATGAACTGAAGGGTTTGGATGCTGCCGCCGATTGGCCATCACCCGCTCCTCCCGTTTGCCGGTAGATAGCAGTTTTATATTGCTTAATATATTTAACTATAGCTACTAATTCATAACAATATCCCCCGCTTGAACAGGTAGAGCGGGTGACGTGTACATGGGCCTCCACGCATGAATTTCAGACAGAACTGGCCGTGGTTTGCAGCAGCGGGCGCTGTACTGGTGCTGCTGTGGGTGCTGTCGCCGATCCTCACGCCCTTCGTGATTGGCGCGGGCCTGGCCTATTTGGGCGATCCCATCGTGGACCGGCTGCAGCGCCTGCGGCTGTCGCGCACGCTCGGCGTCTGCGTCGTTTTCGTCGTGCTGCTATGCGGCCTGCTGCTATTCCTGCTACTGATCGTGCCGATGCTGCAGGAGCAGTTCATGTCCCTGCTGCGCAGCCTGCCCGACTGGCTGCGCTGGTTCCAGCAGACCGCCCTGCCCCGTCTCGGCATCACGCTGCCCGAAGGCATGCACCTGGACGCCGACGGCCTGCGCCAGCTCATCGCCGAGCATTGGAGCAAGGCGGGCGGCGTGGCGGCCGCGGTGTGGGATCGCGTCTCGCATTCCGGTCCCGCGCTGCTTGAAACTCTGGCCAATCTGCTGCTGATTCCCATCGTCAGCTTTTACCTGCTGCGCGACTGGGACAATCTGGTCGCCTGGATTCACGACATGATCCCGCCGCGCCACCAGCCGCAGCTCAGTGCGCTGGCCGGCGAGGCCGACCAGGTGCTCGGCGCATTCATCCGCGGTCAGTTGCTGGTGATGGCCGCGCTGGCGCTGATCTACAGCGTCGGTCTGACCATTATCGGACTCAAGCTCGCGCTGGTGATCGGCCTGTGGGCCGGCCTGGTCAGCTTCGTGCCCTATCTCGGCTTCATCACCGGCTTCATCGCCGCCAGCATCGCCATCGTCGTGCAGACCGGCGAATTCCTGCCGCTGCTATGGGTCGCCATCGTTTTCGGCATCGGCCAGATCGCCGAGGGCGGATTCCTCACGCCGAACCTGGTCGGCGACCGCATCGGCCTGCATCCGGTCGCGGTGATTTTCGCGGTGATGGCGGGCGGTCAGTTGTTCGGCTTCATCGGCGTGCTGCTGGCCCTGCCCGCTGCCGCCGTGATTGCGGTCATGCTGCGCCACGCCCGCGCGCACTGGCTGGCCAGCCACAGCTACTTGGGCGAATAAGCGTGAAGGGCCAGCAACTGCCACTGCCGGTGCAACTGCGCGAGTCCGCCAGTTTCGCCAGCTTTCATGCCGGGCCCAACGACAATGTGGTGACGGCGCTGCGCTCGCTCAGCGGGCCGGTGCTGATCTACGGCGCGGCGGGATCGGGCCGCACGCACCTGCTGCAAGCGGTGGCACGCGAACGGCGTTGCCCTTACCTGCCGCTGCTTGATCTGCACGACGCCGGCACGGAGGCGCTGGATGGTCTTGAGGGCACAGCCGCCTTGTGCCTCGACGATGTGCAGGCGGTGCTTGCGCAACGCGACTGGGCGCTGGCGCTGCTGCGCCTGCTGGATACGCGGCGCACCCTGAACAAACCGACCGTGCTGGCCGCCGATGCCGCGCCGGAACGGATCGATTGCATACTGCCCGACTTGCGCACGCGCCTCTCGGCCTGTGCAGTGTTCGGGCTCAAACCTTTGAGCGACACGGATCGTGCCGATCTGCTGCACGAGCGCGCTCATGCACGCGGGTTGGAGTTGCCGCCCGAAACCTCGCGCTGGCTGCTCAACCAGCTCGCGCGCGACACCGGCAGCCTGCTCGACGCACTGGAAAAACTCGACCGCGCCTCGCTCAGCGCCCAGCGCCGCCTTACCCTGCCGTTTGCGCAGTCTGTTCTCGCGCCCGGAATCTCACGAACAGGTTGAGACAGACAAAATCCACCGCCGCGAGTGCGGCGATGCCGAAGCACAGCCACTTCTGCGCCGGCTGCATATAACCCGCAGCCAGCCATGCCGCCACGTAAAACGCCAGCAGCATCGTCGCCCATGCGTGCGTATACACGCGGCCGCGCAGCATTCCGGGCAGCGGCAGCAGCAGCGGCAGAATCTGGATGAGCCGCACGCTCAGGCCGCTGTAGAGCGCGAGTACCACGATCAGCGCCAGATGGCTGGCCAGCACAGCGCGGCGCATCAAGGGACTTAGCAGCATTTGTTCACCGCAGATTCCGGAAATAAAAAAGGCGCTGCAACATTACGCCGCAGCGCCCGTATCTGGTGGGCCGTGATGGATTCGAACCATCGACCAACTGGTTAAAAGCCAGCTGCTCTACCGACTGAGCTAACGGCCCGGTTTGTGCAGGAAAGATGAAACTTCAGGCGCCGGCGCATGAAGGGCGCGAATCATAACTGAAACCAGCGCACTCTTGAACCTTCAGGGAAACTTTGAATAAGCGTTGCGAGCGCAGGCAGGTTGCGTGAGGACGGAGCGCAGGAACCGGGGCATACAAATAGCTATGTGAGGACTCCGAGCACCACCCTCGCGCAAGATGCCAAGCGTAGTAGCTTATTCAGAGTTTCTCTAACGGTAATGAGTGGGATCGGCGATGCCCGCGTCCTCGAAACCTTGCCGGCGTATGCGGCAGGAATCGCAGCGGCCGCAGGCGCGGCCCTCGGCGTCCGCCTGGTAGCAGGACACGGTTTCGGAGAAGTTCACGCCGTGGCGCAAACCTTCGCGGATGATCTCACCCTTGCCCAGCCGCAGCAGCGGCGTATGCACGCGGAAGGCCGCGCCCTCGACACCGGCCTTGGTCGCCACGCGGGCAAGCTGCTCAAAAGCCTGCACGAACTCCGGACGGCAGTCGGGATAGCCGGAATAGTCCACGGCGTTGACGCCGATGAACAGGTCCTGCGCACCGATCACTTCGGCCCAGCCCAGCGCAAGCGACAGGAACAGCGTGTTGCGTGCCGGCACGTAGGTGACAGGAATGCCGCTGCCCGGCGATTCCGGCACGGCGATGGAATGATCCGTCAGCGCGGAGCCGCCCATCGCATCGAGATTGACGTGAATGATCCGGTAATCAGCCGCGCCCTGTTTTCTGGCAACGCGCGCAGCGGCGTTGAGTTCTGCGATATGCCGCTGGCCGTAGGCCACCGACAGCGCATAGCAGGAATAGCCCTGCTCCCGCGCAATCGCAAGAACGGTGGCGGAATCGAGGCCGCCGGAGAGCAGAACCACAGCCTTTTTTTTATCGCGTGACATGTCGGACTATCACTTTCCGGGCACATTGCCCCAGAGCACTTTGTGCAACTGCAACTGGAACCGCACCGGCAAGCGGTCAGCGAGGATCCAGTCGGCAAGCTCGTGCGCAGGCAGCTGACCCTGGCTGGGTGAAAACAGCACGAGACTGCGATCACAGAGCCGATACTGCTGCACGATCTGCCTGGCCCATTCGTAATCGCCACGATCACAAATCACGAACTTCACTTCGTCGCGGGCCGTCAGCAACGGGATATTTTCCCAGCGGTTACGGTTCACTTCACCGGAGACCGGCGTCTTGATATCCACCACGCGGATGACGCGCGGATCGACCGCGGAAATATCGATGGCGCCGCTGGTTTCCAGCGACACGGTGTAGCCTTCATCGCAAAGCCGTGCAAGAAAAGCCGTGCAGTTTTTTTGTGCGAGCGGCTCGCCGCCGGTAACGCAAACATGGCGCACGCCATAGTCCCGCACTTGCGCCAGCACCGCATCGAAGCTGTGCCAATGTCCGCCGTAGAATGCGTACTCGCTGTCGCAGTAGGTACAGCGCAGCGGACAGCCGGTGAGGCGGATGAACGCCGTGGGCCAGCCCACCAGCGACGACTCTCCCTGCAGGGAGAGGAAAATCTCGGTGATCTTGAGCCGCGCTTCAGGCTTCAGCGGCGCTGCCGTGGCGCGATGCGGTGCGTCAGTTGCCTGACTTGCTGGAGTCAAGGCGCTGCCGTGCCAGGCTGGCGGCGTTGGCGTTGGGATAGGTCTGGATGACCTTGCGCAGCGTCGCGCGGCCCTGGTCTACCTGATTCAGTTCGAGCTGGGTCAGACCGACCTTGAGCATGGCATCGGGCGCTTTTGTGCTGCCGGGATACTTGTCGAGCACGGACTGGAAAGCGGCGAGAGCTGATTTGTAATCGCGCTTGACGTAATACGCCTCGCCCATCCAGTAGCTGGCACTGTCCGCGTAATGGCCGTTCGGCCACTTTTCGAGCATGGAGCGGAAACCGCGGATGGCGTCGTCGTACTTGCCGTTCTTGAGCATGTCGAACGTCGAGAGGTAGGCGCCGTCTTCTTCCGGGCTGGCGCCGCTGCCGTTGGAAATCACCACCGGTGGCGGCACACCTCCGCTGGGCGCGGCGGTGGGTGTCGCGGGCGCCGAAGACACCGGCACGCCCGGATAACCGGGATTCACCGCAGCAGCGGGAGAGGCTCCCGGCACCGCAGGTGTAGCGCCGCCTTCAAACCGCTGCAGGCGGCGGTCCAGATCCATGTACTGATCCTTGCTGCGCTTGCTCTGGTTGTCGAAATCGTAGCGCAGGCGCTCGACTTCTCCGCGCAGATTGCGCAGGTCGTCCTGCATGCGCAGGTTGTCCTTGTCAATGCCGGCGTAATCGATGCCGTTGACGCGGCGGCTCAGTTCGGTTACGCGGGTTTCCAGCGTTTGCAGACGGCGTTCCTGCGGACTCAGCGCGTCAGCGCCGCCATCGACACGGCCGCTGTCCAGCGTCGAGGCACAGCCTGTCAACGTTGAGAGTCCCAGCAATGCGGCGGCGATAGCGGCGTGACGCGACATGGTTCGTATCCTCTGGTGCTTACTGACGAACGATTTCAACGCGGCGGTTCAGCGCCCAGGCGGCTTCGTCGTGGCCCTGTGCAGCCGGACGCTCTTCACCGTAGCTGATCACGCTCATCTGGCCCTCGGAAACACCGCGCGACAGCAGCACGCTCTTCACTGCGTTGGAGCGGCGCTCGCCCAAGCCCATGTTGTAGGCGCGGGTGCCGCGTTCGTCGGTATTGCCTTCCAGGCGAACCTTGACCGCCGGATTGGCGAGCAAGTACTTGGCATAGGTCTCGATGACCGCGGTGCCGTCAGCATTGATCTCGGTGCTGTCAAACGGAAAATAAACCTTGTTCTTCTCCAGCGCGCGCGCCAGCTCGGCAGCCTGTTCGGCAGCCAGGGCGGTGGCGGAACCGGCACCGTTCTGGCCCGCGCCATTGGTGCTGCTGGACGACACCGGAGCCGGCGTTGCGCTGCTGTTCTCGGCGCCTTTCGACGCGCAACCCGCGAGGGCAACAACGGCAACCAGGGTGATCAGATATTTCTTGAACATGGGTAACTCCTTTAATGAATGTTTTGAGGACTTGATTTGAAAACCTAGGGTGACAAAGACGACCACGCGGGTTCACGCACGTCGCCGCCGGGCTGACGCATACGCAGCTTCACGCGTCCGTCCACACTAACGGTAGCCAATTCAGCGCCTTGGTTACCCTGTGTTGCGTAAATAATCACGGAACCGTTGGGCGAAAAGCCGGGGCTTTCGTCCAGCGGACCGTCGCTGAGGATACGCATATTGCCGCTCGCAAGATCAAGCAGGGCAATACGATAAACCGAGTTGTCGTAATTCACCAATACCAGAGACTTGCCGTCGGGCGAATAGCTGGCACGCAGATTCTGTTTGCCCTGGAAAGTGAGGCGCTTGGGATCGCCGCCGGATACCGGCATCTGGTAGATCTGCGGCTGGCCGCCGCGATCCGAGGTGAACACCAGGGTCTGGCCATCGGGAGACCAGGCGGCCTCGGTATCGATGGAGCTGAGAGTGGTCAGGCGGCGCCGGGCGCCGCTGTCGAGATCGATGATGTAAATGTCCGGATTGGTCTCGAATGACAGCGTGATAGCGATCTTGTGTCCATCGGGCGACCAGGCCGGCGAACCGTTGATGCCCTTCTCCGATATCAGCTTGTGTACCTCGCCGGTGGCGACGGTCTGGATGTAAATGGCGGAACGGCCGTGGTCGAAGCCGACATAGGCCAGCCTGGTGTGATCGGGCGACCAGGCGGGCGACATGATCGGCTCGCGCGAAGTGACCAGCACATGCGGGCCAAAACCGTCGGCGTCGGCGACCACCAGCGCGAAACGCCGGGTCACGCCCAGGCCGGTGGCGGTCACATACGCAATCCGCGTATTGAAATCGCCCTTGATGCCGATGAGCTTTTCGTAGATCAGATCGGAGATCTGGTGCGCGACATAGCGCAGCTGTTCCGGCGCGGCCAACGGCATGTCGTAGGCGATCAGCTGCTGGCCGCGCACCGTGTCCATGAGGTAGAAGCGCACGCCGATCTTGCCGCTGGGATCACGGCGAATCTGGCCCATGACCAGATTGTCCATGTTCACCTGGCGCCAGTCGGCTAGGTTCACCTGCGACGGCTGCGAAGGTTTTTCCAGCATGTCGGAACGCGCCAGCGCGCGGAACTGGCCGGTGCGCGTGAGATCGGCCTCGACGATCTTGGCGACATCGAAATTGACGCCCATGGGGTCGGCGAACGGCACCAGCGCGATCGGCAGCGCGCCGGTTTCACCGCCGGTGACGGTGACTTCCAGATCGGCCCGCGCAGTCATCGTGACCAGCGCCAAAATGAGACCCAACCAAACCTTCGCTTGCATTACTGACCTCAGTTTTCAGCACCCGCTCTATGGGCTGGACGCTGTATTTTTGTTAGAAACTACAGGTAATATAATTTAAAATTTAATATTACGTCACAACCATATCCACCATTATGCACTGAGCGGGTGATGGTTAGTTGTCCTGCGGCTGGAAAATGAAGGTCAGATTGCGGTCGAAATCGTCAGGATTAGCGGGCATCGGCAAGGGATCAGACTTCAACACCGCCGTTTCTACCGATTGATCCAGCGCCGCGTTGCCGCAACTCTCCACCACCTTGGCGCTTACGACACTGCCGCCCGGCAAAAGTTGCACCTTGACCTTGCACTGGAAAGTATCCGGCGAATTCAGCGGCCTCAGCCAGTTTCGCCGCACCGCCGCGGCAATCATGTCGGCCCAGGTCTGCTGACGTAGGTGGCGGGCGGCGGCCAAGCGCGCATTCTGCTCGCTGTCCATCTGCGCCTGCAGGTCGGAGATGCGTTTGCGCTCCTGCGCCTGCCGCTGTTTGAGCTTCTCGGCAGCGATGCGCTTGATTTCCTCATCAGCCTGACGCTTCAGCTCGTCTTGTGCGGCTTTTTCCTGCCGCGCCTGTTCTTCCTGCTGCTGCTTCAGCAGCTTCTGCTGCTCGACAATTTTCTGATGGGCCTCGTCTTCAGCTTTCTTGCGCTGAAGTTCAGCCTGCTTCTGCACCTGCAGTTCCTCGGCTTTTTTCTGTTGCTCGATTTTCTGCTGCTCCTGCTGCTGTTTCTGCTCTTGCGCCAGCTTCTGCTGCTCCAGCTTCTGCTTCTGGAGTTTTTTCAGCGCGGCTTTCTGCTCTTCGAGCTTCTCCTGCTCGATGGGCTGCTGCACCGGCGCCTTCTCGATATGTCCGCGCGGGCTTTGCACGAACACGGCTTCGATCACCGCGGGCGGCTCTATCGTCTTGCCGAAGTGAGCGCTGACGAAAATGAACAGGAACAGCGCCACGTGCAGCAGCACCGCGCCGATGACATAGCGGTACTTCAGGTTCATTGGTGCGTGGGCTTGAGGTCCGCGGGATTGGTGACGAAGCCGATCTTCGGCACGCCAGCCTGCTGCAGTATCGACATCGCCTGCGCGACATACTGGTAGGGCACGCGCTTGTCGGCATCCACCAGCACCAGTTCACCCGGATTGTTGCGCATGACGATGCCCACTTCGCGCATGATGTCGTCCTCCGTCACCGGCCTGTGGGTATCGCCGACGCTGAGGTAATACCGCCCCTGCCCGTCCACGGTGAGCGTCAGCGTTTTTTCATCCTGGGTGATGGTCTCGGCATTGGTCTTGGGCAGATCGACCTGCACGCCCTGTGTCAGCAGCGGTGCGGTGATCATGAAAATGATAAGCAGCACCAACATCACGTCGATGTAGGGAACGACGTTGATCTCGGAAGCAAGCTTGCGGCGTGCCATCAGGATTTACCGGTGGTATGCCGCAGGCTGCGGTCGATGATGCCGGTCATCTCCTCGGAGAAGGTGTGGTAGCGCGTTTCCATGCGGTCCACGCCGCGGGTGAAGAAGTTGTAGGCGATCACGGCGGGAATCGCGGCGAACAGACCCATCGCGGTGGCGATCAGCGCCTCGGAAATGCCCGGCGCGACCATCGCCAGGCTGGCCTGCTTGACGTTACCGATGGCGATGAAGGCGTTCATGATGCCCCACACCGTGCCGAACAGGCCGACGTAGGGGCTGGTCGAGCCGATCGTGGCGAGCAGCGCGAGGCCGCCTTCCAGCCGCTCAACTTCGCGCACCTGCGCCACGCGCATCTGACGCTGGATGGCGGCGAGCGCGTCATCGGCGTCGATGCGCCCCTGGCTCTGCTGGCGCGTGTATTCCTCGTAGCCGGAACCGAAGATCGCGGCGAGGCCATCGACCTCCTTGTTCTTGCGCGTCGATTCATAGAGGTCGGCCAGATTGCCGCCGGCCCAGAAACGGTCCTCGAACTTCTCCGCCTTGTGCCGCGCGGCAGAGAGCAGCGCGCGCTTGGAGAAAATCACCGCCCAGGACACGATCGAGGCGATGACCAGCAGCGCAAGCACACACTGCGCCAGAACACTGGCCTGCATCACCATATGCGCCAGTGACAGATTTGCATTCATTACTTATCCCTCGTTGTTTGGGTTGTTGCGGCTAGAAAGTTCATTTGGGACGCCACCCGCTACGGCGTCCGGCTGCGACATTGTTGTTACAATACATATGTTGGTTATAATTTTTATATACATAATATAACACGAAACCGGCTCAAAACCGTAGGAGCGGGTGCGGCACCGCCATTATCTCAAATTCGCAGTTCAGGCAGCGGCCGCGGACGGAAGTTCAGCACATCCACGCAGGCAATCCGCACCTTCGCGCGCGCCAGCAGACGCTGCGGCTGGCCGGCGATGCGCAGTGTTTGCGCGAATTCCAGGCTGGCGCGCTTGTGGCTCGTCACTTGCAGCGTCACTTCCAGGGCATCGTCGAGCCGCGCCGGCGCGAGGAAATCGATTTCCATGTTCGCCACCGTAAACGCGATGCCGTGCAACTGGCGCAGCGACTCCTGCGACAAGTCCAGGGCGCGCAGCCATTCCGTGCGCGCGCGCTCGAAAAAGCGCAGGTAGTTGGCGTGATACACCACGCCGCTCACATCGGTGTCTTCGTAATAGACGCGCAGGGGCCAGGTGAAGATGCCAGACATCGCCGCACTCATTCCTGGAACAGGTCGGGCGTATTGATCTTTTCCGGCGGCTTCAGCCCGTAGTGCTGGTAGGCCAGCTTGCCGGCCATGCGCCCGCGCGGGGTGCGCATCAGGTAGCCCTGCTGAATCAGGTAGGGCTCGATCACGTCCTCGATGGTGTCGCGCGCCTCGCCGATGGCCGCCGCGAGGTTGTCCACGCCGGCCGGCCCGCCGTCGAAACGCTCGATCAGCATCAGCAGTAGTTTGCGATCCATCAGGTCGAAACCGTTGGCATCGACGTTGAGCATTTTCAATGCCTCGGCGGCAATCGTCTCGGTGATGACGCCCTGCCCGCGCACTTCGGCGTAATCGCGCACGCGGCGTAGCAGCCGGTTGGCAATACGCGGCGTGCCGCGCGAACGCCGGGCGATTTCCATCGCACCGTGACCCTCGACCGGCGCCTTGAGGATGCCCGCCGAGCGTGTGACGATGCGCGTAAGGTCCTCCACCGAATAAAACTCCAGCCGCTGCACGATGCCGAAGCGGTCGCGCAGCGGGCTGGTCAAGGCGCCCGCGCGCGTGGTCGCACCGACCAGCGTGAAGGGCGGCAGATCGAGGCGGATGGAACGCGCGGCCGGCCCCTCGCCGATCATGATATCGAGCTGGTAATCCTCCATCGCCGGGTACAACACTTCCTCGACCACCGGAGACAGGCGATGGATTTCATCCACGAACAGGATGTCGCGCGGCTCCAGGTTGGTGAGCAGCGCGGCCAGATCGCCCGCACGCTCCAGCACCGGCCCGGAAGTCTGGCGCAGGTTCACGCCCATCTCCTCGGCGAGA
This sequence comes from Stenotrophobium sp., assembly GCA_050740055.1. Taxonomy (GTDB): domain Bacteria; phylum Pseudomonadota; class Gammaproteobacteria; order Nevskiales; family Nevskiaceae; genus Stenotrophobium. The sequence continues at coordinate 147 of JBOICL010000432.1, read as the reverse complement.
ATATGCGCCAGCGTGGTCTTGCCCAGGCCGGGCGGCCCGAAGATCAGCGTGTGATCGAGTGCCTCACCGCGGCGGCGGGCGGCATCGACGAAGATCGACATCTGCTCGCGTACGGCAGGCTGACCCACATATTCCGCCAGTCGATGC
>JBOICL010000431.1:0-21735 GCA_050740055.1 Stenotrophobium sp. | reverse complement strand
GCGGGGGAGGAAAGTCCGGGCTCCATCGGGCAAGGTGCCAGGTAACGCCTGGGCGGCGTGAGCCGACGGAAAGTGCCACAGAGAATGAACCGCCTAAGCTCCGCAAGGAGCCGGTAAGGGTGAAAAGGTGCGGTAAGAGCGCACCGCGTTCCTGGCAACAGGGACGGCACGGAAAACCCCACCTGGAGCAAGGCCAAATAGGGAAGGATGCCGGCAACGGCAACGCGCGGCCCGCGCGCCTTCCGGGTAGGCTGCTGGAGCGCCGCGGCGACGCTGCGCCTAGAGGAATGGTTGTCCCGGCGCCGCAAGGCGTTATGACAAAACCCGGCTTAACGGCTGGCTCCTTTTTCACTTGCTAACAGTTGCGTGCCGCCGGAATACCCGGCCGGGCGCTCAGGTCCGGCTGCCTTTTCCTCAAAAGCTTGTTCCTCATGAGGCTTCTGCCTCCGCCCGCCGCCGGGCGGCAGTGCTGCGTCATCCCCCAAGGCCGTGATTCACTTTAAGAATATCTTGCAACTCTTTGTTTTTAAATGGAGCCGCTCAGGGCCATCATGCTCGCCTAAGTGCTTGTCGCGCCTCGTTTTTTTGCGAAAAATCCGCTTGCGTAGTGGTATGAAGTGGATTAAAGTGCATTTAAGTTGTGAGAAAGTGGGGAAAACTGGCGGCAATAGACCGCCACGACAGGTGCGAAATGTTTGCCGGATCTCATCAGCTCAGCATCGATGACAAGGGTCGCCTCGCGATCCCGGCGCGCTTTCGCGCGGAGCTTGGTGATCTCTGCGCTTCGCAACTCGTCATCACGATGGGCCCCAACCCTTGCGTCGAGATTTATCCGGCCCCCGAATTCCAGCGCCTCGCCAACGACATTCAGAATATGGATGACCGCCGTAACGCCGATTTGCTCAAGCAGTTTTTCATCGGATTTGCAGTGGAGACGGAAGTAGACAAGCAGGGCCGCGTGCTGCTGCCGCCGATGCTGCGCAAGCGCGCGCGCCTCGACGGTGATGCGGTGCTGATGGGGCAGTACACGCGCTTCGATGTGTGGGCCGAGGATCTCTGGAACGAGCGCTTCGGCGACGGTCCCGGCAAGGCCCCGGCGTCGCTCGACGGCGCATTCCTGATGCTCAAGCGGTGAGGCGCCATGTGGTCAAGCGCTACCCGCCCTGCTGCTCAAGTCAGGACTAGCGCCTCCGTGTTTGCCCATAACCCGGTGATGCTCACAGAAGCCCTCGCCGGTCTGGGTGTGCGGGCGGGCGGGATTTATCTGGATGGCACCTTCGGGCGCGGTGGACATTCCGGCGCGATTCTCGACGCGCTGGGCGGAACGGGCGCGCTGCATGCGCTCGACCAGGACCCGGAAGCCTGCGCGCATGCCTCGGCGCTCTACGGCGCGCGATCCAATTTCCACTTTCACCAGCGCAATTTTTCCCAACTGGGCGCGCTCGCGGCGGAGCTGAAACTGTCGGGACGCATCGACGGCATCCTGCTCGATCTAGGCGTGTCCTCGCCGCAGTTCGACGATGCCGCACGCGGGTTCAGTTTCGCCAATGATGGCCCGTTGGACATGCGCATGAACCCGCAGGCCGGCGAGTCCGCGGCGCAGTGGCTGGCGCGCGCGCCGGAACAGGAAATCGCCGAGGTGCTGTGGCGCTACGGCGACGAGCGCAACAGCCGCCGCATCGCGCGGCGCATCGCCGAATCGCGTGCTGAGAAAACGCTCACCGGCACCGCGCAACTGGCGGCGCTGATCGCCACGGTGCCGGGTCCGCGCAGCCGTCACATCCATCCCGCCACGCGCAGCTTCCAGGCGATCCGCATCCATATCAACCGCGAACTGGAAGTGTTGGAAGCCGTGTTGACGCAGGCGGTCGAAGTGCTAGCGCCCGGCGGCCGACTCGCGGTGATCAGCTTTCACTCGCTGGAGGACCGCATCGTAAAGCGCTTTCTGCGCGACCAGGCGCGGGAAGCGGATGTGTTCGTACCGCATGTGCCGCGTCAGCACGCGAACACGCCGCCGAAGCTGCGCCTGACCGGCCGCAGGCAGATGCCTGCGCCAGCGGAGCTTGAACAAAACCCGCGTGCGCGAAGCGCGGTGCTGCGCGTAGCGGAGCGCCTGCCATGAGGCGCGGTGTCCTGATGCTGCAACTGCTGCTGACCGCACTGGTGGTGCTGTCGGCGCTGGCGGTGGTGCGCGTCAAGTTCGAGAACCGCGAACTGGTGACGCAGATGGACGGCCTGCGCTCGGAGCGTGAGCGTATCAACATGGAGTGGTCGCAGTTGCAGCTTGAGGAAGCGACGCTAGCCTCGCACACGCGCGTCGAAAAAATCGCGCGCGAGAAGCTCGGCATGGTTGAGCCGAAGGATTACGTCACCGTGAGCGCCAAGCCATGAGCGGCGCCCGCGCAAATCTCGTGGCAAATGCGGTGCATCCGTGGCGGCGCTGGTGCGTGGCCGGCGTGATGGCACTCGGCGCGCTGGTGGTGCTGGGGCGCGCTTTCCAGCTTCAGGTGCTGGAGCGCAATTTCCTGCGCCAGGAAGGCGACAAGCGCCAGATCCGCACGCTGGTGATTCCCGGTCATCGCGGCGCGATCCGCGACCGCCTCGGCGAACCGCTGGCGCTGTCCGCGCCGGTGGAGATGATCTGGGCAGTGCCCGGCACCCTGCTGGAATCGCCGCAGTATGTCTACGCGGTGGCCAAGCTGCTCAACCGCAAGCCGCGTGAACTAGAGCAGTACCTGCAGGAGCGCGAGGAGCGCAAGTTCGTTTACCTGAGCGACCCGATCAGCCCTGCCGATGCACAGCGCATCCTTTCGCTCAAGGCGCCGGGCGTGTTTTCGGAGCCGTCCTACGCGCGTTATTACCCGGCCGGTGAAGTGGCGTCGCAACTGGTCGGATTCTGCGGACGTGATGGGAATGGACTGGCCGGCATGGAGCGCGCGCAGGAGGCTACGCTGGAGGGCAAGGCGGGTTCGCGCACGGTGATCCGCGACCGCGCCGGTCACGTGGTCGAGGACGACCTGGGTTCGGTGGACGCGCAGTCCGGCAAGGACCTCGAACTGAGCATCGACCTGCGCATCCAGTACCTGGCCTACCGCGAACTGAAAGCCGCGGTCGCGCAGAACCAGGCCAGCGGCGGCGTGGTCGTGGTCGCGGACAGCAGTACCGGCGACATCCTCGCCATGGCCAGCCAGCCCGGATTCAATCCCAACAACATGGAAGACCGCAAGGGTGGCGGCGAGCGCAACCGCGTAGTCACCGACAGCTTCGAGCCCGGTTCTACGATCAAGCCGCTGCTAATCGCCCAGGCTCTGCAACTGGGCCTGTTCCAGCCCACCAGCTTGGTGGATACCACGCCGGGATACTTCAAGGTTGGCGCGCTGACCGTGCGCGACGAGCATCCGCAGGGCGACATCGGCCTGATGCAGATCCTCACCAAGTCGAGCAACGTGGGCGCCGCGAAAATCGGGCTGACACTGGGCGCGCAGGCGGTGTGGTCCGGTTATGAGCGTTTTGGGCTCGGTGATCCGGTGTATTCCGGTCTACCGGGCGAAGCCACGCCGGTGTTGCGTAACTACACCGAGTGGGGCCAGATCGCCACCGCAACGGCCTCCTACGGTTACGGGCTGTCGTTCACCGCGCTGAATCTGGTGCGCGCCTACTCGGCACTGGCCAACGACGGCCTGATGCCGCAACTGCGCCTGATCGAAACCGCTCCGCGCGTGCCGCCTCAGCGCACGGTGTCCGCGCAGGTGGCGCGCGAGGTGCGTCAGCTCATGGCAGGTGTCGTGGCGCCGGGCGGTACCGCGGCTCGAGCAGCCGTGCCGGGCTACCGCATCGCCGGCAAGACCGGCACTGCGCGCCTGATTTCGGCGGGCGGCGGCTACAGTGCGCACAGTCACCGCGGCATTTTCATCGGCATGCTGCCGGCGGAACATCCGCGCCTCGTCGGGCTGGTCATCATTGATGCCCCCAGCAACGGCGAGTATTACGGCGGCGATGTGTCGGCCCCGGTATTCTCAGCAGTCATGCAGGGCGCTGCGCGGCTGCTGCGCATCCCGCCCGACGAGCCGGTGCCCGCGCCCGCCATGCCGGCGGTGCAGACGGTGTCGCTGCCGCCGCGTGAGGGGCCGCGCACATGACGCACTCACTGCAATCCCTGCTGGCCGGTTTCGACGCGCCCGCACCCGATCTGGAGGTGACGGGCGTGGAAATGGACAGCCGCCGCGTGTCACCCGGCGATCTGTTCCTGGCTTGTGCGGGGCAGGGCAACCATCATGGACTGGCTTTCCTGGAGCAGGCGCTGGAACGTGGCGCGGCGGCGGTCGCCTGGGAACCGGCCTCCGGCTGGAGGCAGCCCGGCGTGGAAACTCTGGGCGTGCCCGAAGTCGCGGTGGAGCATCTGTCGCGCCGCGCTGGGGAAATCGCCGCACGCTTTTTCGATGAGCCCTCGCGTCATCTTTTCAGCGCCGGCGTCACCGGCACCGACGGCAAGACCTCTACCGTTTACCTGATCGCACAGGCACTGGATCGCCTGGGCTCACCCTGCGCCTATATCGGTACGCTGGGAACGGGGCGCGTCGGGCATCTGTCCGCCGCAACGCACACGACGCCGGACCCGGTGAGCCTGCAGCGCCATCTGGCGCAACTGCGCGAGCAGGGCGTGCAGGCTGTGGCGATGGAGGTGTCTTCGCATGCGCTGGATCAGGATCGCGTGGCAGGCGTGCACTTCGATGCCGCGGTTCTCACCAACGTCACCCGCGATCATCTGGACTATCACGGCACGGTGGAAAACTACGCCGCCGCCAAGCATCGGCTGTTCGAGCGCAAGGAACTGCGCAGCGCCATATTCAACCGCGACGACGGGCATGGCCGCCTGTGGGCGGAGGCGTTTGCGGGCGACGCGATCATCTATGGACTCGATGGCGACGCGCCGGCCCCAGACCAGCGCCATGTGCTCGCGCGCAATCTGCAACTGCATGGCGGCGGCCTGAGCTTTGATCTCGATACCAGTTGGGGCGCGGGGCGCATGGCAAGCCGTCTGCTCGGCCGCTTCAATGTCTACAACCTGCTGGCGGCGCTGGCAGTGCTGCTGGTCAAAGGCGTGCCGCTCGCCGATGCCGCCGCCGCGCTGGGCCATGCTGGCACCGTGCCGGGGCGCATCGAGGCGTATCGTGGACCCAAGGCCATGCCGTTGGTGGTGGTGGACTACGCCCACACACCACAGGCGCTGGAGCAGATCCTCAAGGCCGTGCGCGCGCATACCAAGGGCAGGCTGTGGTGCGTGTTCGGCTGCGGCGGCGACCGCGACCGCGGCAAGCGACCACTGTTGGCCGCAGCGGCCGTGAAGTTCGCCGACGAGCTTGTCATCACCGACGACAATCCGCGCAGCGAAAGGCCCGAAGCCATCGTTGCAGAAATCCGCGTGGGCCTGCCTGCGGGCCGCGCGGTTCGGGTGATCCACGATCGCGCCGAGGCCATCACCGCGGCGGTGCGGGCAGCGGGCAAGGACGATGCCGTCGTCGTGGCCGGCAAGGGCCACGAGGACTACCAGATTTACGGCAAGGAAACGCGTCAGTTCAGCGATCGCGCGTTTGTGGCCGGGCTGGTAGGCGTGGAGGAACGGCCATGATGGAAACACTTGCCGCCGCCGCGCGCCGTATCAACAAAAACCTGCATGGCAGCGATGCCGCATTTGCGCGCGTGACGACGGATACCCGCAAGCTGATGCCGGGCGATCTGTTCGTGGCACTCAAGGGCGAGAATTTCGACGCGCATGAATTCGTGCGCCGCGCGGGCAGCCTCGGCGCGGTGGGCGCGCTGGTGTCGCGTCGTGTCGAATGCGAACTGCCGCAGATCGTGGTGGATGACACGCTGACCGCCTTGCAAGCCTACGCCGCATCCTGGCGCGGCGATTTCGATCTGCCGGTGGTGGCGGTGACCGGCAGCAACGGCAAGACCACGACCAAGCAGATGCTGTCGGCGATCTTCGCTATGCGCGGGCCTGTGCTGGTGACGGCAGGCAATCTGAACAACCACATCGGTGTACCGCTGACTCTGCTGTCGCTGCGCCGCGAGCACCGCACCGCGGTGATTGAGATGGGCGCCAACCATCCCGGCGAGATCGCGCTTTTGACGCGCCTCGCGGGCCCTGACATAGGCGTGGTCACGCAGGCGGGCGATGCACATCTAGAAGGTTTCGGTTCGCGCGAAGGCGTAGCGCGCGCCAAGGGCGAGTTGTTCGCAGGACTGCGTAAAAGTGGTATCGCCGTGATCAATGCCGACGACGCTTACGCGCCGCTGTGGCGCGAACTGGCAGCGGGCGCCTCGATCCTCAGCTTCGGTTTTGGCGAACACGCCGACGTGCGCGCGCTGCATGTGCAGGCCGATACGCAGGGCGGGTCGGCCGAAACGCATTTTGAACTGCTTGCGCCGGAAGGGCGGCACAGCGTCAGCCTGCCGTTGCCCGGCCGGCACAACGTCGCCAACGCGCTCGCCGCCGCCGCCTGCGCGGTGGCGCTGGGCATGGACCTGCGCGACATCGCCGCGGGGCTGGCACGCACCGAGTCCGCGCAGGGCCGCGTCAACTGGAAAACCACGCCGCAGGGCGCGCGCCTGCTCGACGACAGTTACAACGCGAATCCGTCCTCGCTGCGCGCCGGCATGGAGTTGCTGGCCGCGCTGCCGGGCGAGCGCTGGCTGGTGCTGGGCGGTATGGCGGAACTGGGCGCGGATGCGGCGCGTCTGCATTTCGAGGCGGGCAAGGCCGCGCGCGAACTCGGCCTGAACCGCCTGTACGCGCTCGGCGCGCTCGCGGGCGAAACAGCCAAGGGCTTCGGCACCGGCGCCAGAACTTTTGAAAATCACGAGGCGCTGGCGGATGCCGTGCGCCATGACCTGAACAAGAACGTTGCGCTGCTGGTGAAAGGCTCGCGCTCCTCGCGCATGGAGCGCGTGGTGGCGGCGTTGACCGGCGAACCGGCGCAAGGGGGACACTAAATGCTTCTATATCTGGCGGATTACCTGAAGCAGTACGTGAGCGGCTTCAACGTCTTCAGCTATCTGACGTTCCGCGCCGTGCTCGGCATCCTTACCGCGCTGGTATTTTCCTTCGCGCTGGGACCGCCGATGATCGAGCGGCTGTACCGTTTCAAGTTCGGCCAGCCGGTGCGCGACGACGGCCCGCAGAGCCATCTGAAAAAGACCGGCACGCCGACCATGGGCGGCGTGCTGATCCTCGCCGCGATCACGGTGTCCACCCTGCTGTGGGCCAACCTCGACAACCGCTTCATCTGGTGCGCGCTGCTAGTGACGATCTCCTTCGGCGCGGTCGGCTTTGCCGACGACTACATCAAGATCAAGTACAAGAATCCGAAGGGCCTGCCCGCGCGCAAGAAATATTTCTGGCTGTCGCTGGCCGGGCTGGGCGTCTCCGTGCTGATTTATGTCACGCACAAGACGCCGGTGGAAACCACGCTGATCTTTCCGTTCGTGAAGCACATCACGCTGCCACTGGGCGCGTTTTTCGTGATCTGGAGTTATCTAGTTATCGTCGGCGCCAGCAACGCGGTGAACCTCACCGACGGTCTCGACGGTCTTGCCATCATGCCGACGGTGCTGGTGGCCTCGGCGCTGGCAGTGTTCGCGTACGCCAGCGGCAACATCAAGTTCGCCACCTATCTGGACATCCCCTATATCCCCGGCGTCGGCGAAGTCGCGATTTTCTGCACCGCGATCGCGGGTGCCGGTCTCGGCTTCCTGTGGTTCAACGCCTATCCCGCGCAGGTGTTCATGGGTGACGTTGGCGCGCTCGCACTGGGCGCGGCGCTGGGAGTGGTCGCGGTGATGGTGCGGCAGGAAATCGTGCTCGCGATCATGGGCGGCGTATTCGTCGCCGAGACCGTGTCGGTAGCCTTACAGGTGGGCTACTTCAAGTACAGCGGCGGCAAGCGCATTTTCCGCATGGCGCCGCTGCATCACCACTACGAACTCAAGGGCTGGCCGGAGCCGCGCATCATCGTGCGCTTCTGGATCATCACGCTGATCCTGGTGCTGGTCGGCCTGTCCTCGCTGAAGATCAGGTGAAGTGATGGGACGCTACGCGGGCCAGAAGATGTTAGTCGCGGGGCTGGGCGCCAGTGGCGTCGCGGCCGTGCGTCATCTGCTCGTGGAAAGCGCCGAAGTGCATGTCTGGGACGCCACCCGCTCTCCTCCGAAAGCGACGGAGATCATTGATAAAATATCGAATAAATATAATTTCTGTGGACAAAATATAACTAGCTTGCCGCTCAAAACTTATGGAGCGGGTGTGCTCTCGCCGGGCATTCCGCTGGATTCAGAACTGGCGCTGGCGTTGCGACAGGCCGGTGTCGAAATCATCGGCGAGATCGAACTGTTCGCGCGCGCTGCCAATGCCCCGGTAATCGGCATCACCGGCTCCAACGGCAAGAGTACGGTGACGACGCTGGTCGGCGAGATGGCGAAGGCCGCGGGTCTGCGCGTGGGCGTCGGCGGCAATCTGGGCACGCCGGCGCTGGATCTGCTGCGGCCCAATGCGCAGCTTTATGTGCTGGAACTGTCCAGTTTCCAGCTCGAGACGACGCGCTCGCTGCGCTGCAAGGCGGCGACGATCCTGAACCTGTCGCAGGACCATCTCGACCGCCACCTCACGATGAAAAATTACGGACGCATCAAGGCGCGCATCTTCGAGGGCTGCGAACACGTCGTGGTGAACCGTGATGATGTGGCGGTGATGGCGCTGTTGCCACGCGAAACGGGAGACGGGAGACGGGAGTCGCAAGCGTCGTATGTGAGCTTCGGACTGAATTCACCTGCGCGCGATGAGTATGGCCTGATCGAACAAGCCGGCGAGACCTGGCTTGCTGCGCCTGATCCGCTGTCCCGTCTCTCGTCTCCCGTCTCCCGTCTCAACGATCTGAAGATTTTCGGCCTGCACAACGCCGCCAACGCGCTGGCCGCGCTGGCGCTGGCCGACGCCGCCGGCATTGCGCGCGAGGCGAGTCTCAGGGCGTTGCGCAAATTCTCTGGCCTGCCGCACCGCTGCGAGTTCGTCGCCGAAGTGGGCGGCGTCGCTTATTTCAACGACTCGAAGGGCACCAACGTCGGCTCGACGCTGGCGGCCCTCAACGGCCTGCCCGCGCCCATCGTCTGGCTCGCGGGCGGGCAGGGCAAGGGCCAGGACTTCACCGATCTGCGCGCGCCGCTGGCGCGCAAAGGCCGCGCCGCGATTTTGTTCGGCGAAGACGCGGGCCGCATCGAACAGGATGTCGCCGGAGCGCTGCCGGTCTACCGCGAGCCTGACATGAACGCCGCGCTGCTGCGCGCCCGCGGACTCGCGCGGCGCGGCGACCGCGTGCTGCTGTCGCCCGCCTGCGCCAGCTTTGACCAGTTCAGGAACTACGCTGATCGCGGCGAGAAGTTCCGCGTAGCAGTAAAGGCACTGGTATGAAGTTCCTGCGCCAACTGCAACTGCCGAGCGCCCGTTACGGGCTGGATGGCGTGCTCGTCACCGCCATCGTGGCGTTGATGCTGTGGGGGCTGGTGATGGTGGCATCGGCATCGGTGGCGCAGTCGGAAAAAGTCACCGGTGCGCCCTTCTATTATTTCTATCGGCAGCTGCTGTTCATCGGCATGGGCCTGTTCGCCGGCGGCGCGGCCTATTGCGTGTCGATGAGGCAGTGGCAGGCGAGCAGTATCTGGCTACTGATGTTCGCCCTGTTCCTGCTGGTGATCGTGCTGATTCCAGGTCTCGGCCTGAAAATCAACCACGCGCGCCGCTGGCTCGAATTCGGCGCCTTCCGTCTTCAGGCTTCCGAACCGGCGCGTCTGGCCGTGATCGTGTATCTCGCCAGCTACATCACGCGGCGGCAGCTCCAGTTGCAGAACACCTTCAAGGGGCTGGTCTTTCCGCTGGGCCTGCTGATGATTCCGGGCGTTCTACTGCTGCTGGAGCCGGACTTCGGCGCCACCGTGATCCTGTTCATGGTCGCGTTCCTGATGCTGTTTCTCGGCGGCGCGCGCCTGATGTATTTCAGCGGGCTGATGCTCGGCGCGGCAGGGGCCGGGACGATCCTGGTCGTGACCGCCGCCTATCGCATGAAGCGCCTGATGAACTTCACCGATCCCTGGGCCGACATCAATCATGGCGGCTGGCAGTTGGCACAGTCGCTGATCGCGGTGGGCCGCGGCGAGTGGACCGGCGTCGGCCTCGGCAACAGCGTGCAGAAACTGCTGTACCTGCCGGAAATGCACACCGATTTCATCTTCGCGATTCTCGCCGAGGAATTCGGACTGATGGGCGTGACGTTACTGATGACTCTGTTTGCGGTCATCGTCTGGCGCGGTTTTGTCATCGGCCGACAGGCCGAGCAGCTGGATGAACGCTTCCGCGCTTATCTCTGCTATGGCCTCTCCGGCTGGCTTGGCCTGCAGGCGCTGATCAACATGGCGGTCAACATGGGCATCCTGCCCACCAAGGGCCTGACCCTGCCGCTGATGAGTTACGGCGGCTCCTCGCTGATCACGGTCTGCGTGATTCTCGCGCTGATCCTGCGCGTGGACTACGAGAACCGCGCGGCGCTGGGCGTGACGTCCGCTTCCAGAACGGTGCGCCCGGATCGCCTGCCGCGTGAGAGAAAGCGCTCGCGGCTGGGAGCTGCCACTACGCCGGATACCGGGGACTTTTTCCCATGAAAGTCATGATCATGGCCGGCGGCACCGGCGGTCACGTCTTCCCGGCGCTGGCTGTCGCACAAGTGTTGCGTGCGCAGGGGCATGCGGTGGTGTGGATGGGCGCGCCGGAAAGTTTCGAGGCGCGTGTGATTCCGCCGCAGGGCATTCCGATGGAATTCGTGCGCGTCAGCGGCCTGCGCGGCAAGGGCGTAGCCAAGCTGCTCTACGCACCGCTGCTGCTCACTCGCGCGCTGCGAGATGCGCTGACCGCGTTGCGGAAACAGGACCCCGACGTCGTGCTCGGCATGGGTGGTTTCGCCGCCGGTCCCGGCGGTGTGGCCGCGTGGCTCACGCGCCGTCCATTGGTGATCCACGAACAGAACGCGGCGGCAGGCCTGACCAATCGTCTGCTCGCGCGGATCGCCACGCGCGTGCTGGAGGCTTTCCCTGGTTCTTTCCGCAAGGCACTCACCGTTGGCAATCCGGTGCGTGCGGGCTTCGCCGAATTGCCGCCGCCGGAACAGCGCATTCAACATTCCGGTCCGGCGCGCGTGCTGGTGATCGGTGGCAGCCAGGGTGCGCGTGCGCTGAACGAGCGTGTGCCCCAGGCGCTGGCCCTGATACCTGATGCGCAACGCCTCGAAGTCCGCCATCAGGCCGGCCGCACGCTGGAAGTGGCGCAGCAGGCATATGCGCAGGCCGGCGTGAAAGCATCGGTCGAAGCCTTCATCAGCGACATGCCGGCGGCCTATGCCTGGGCTGACCTCGTGGTATGCCGCGCCGGCGCGTCCACCGTGGCCGAACTGGCCGCGGCCGGATCGGCTGCGCTGCTGGTGCCTTTTCCCGCCGCGGTGGATGACCACCAGACGCGCAACGGCGAATTCCTGGTGCGGGCCGGCGCCGCACTGCTGGTGCAGGAGCGCGACATGAACGCGGAAAAGCTGGCGGACCTGCTGCGTGAACTGACCGGTGATCGCCAGCGGCTGGTGCAGATGGCCCAGGCCGCGCGGCGTTGCGCATCGCCCGACAGCGTCCATCGCATTGCGGATGAATGCCTGACCTGCGCCCGGAACAGGATAGGGAGCCGGCCATGAGCAGCCAAGGCAACTTGCACAAATTGATGTCCACGCCGATGCGCCGCGTGCGCCGCATCCACATGCTCGGCATCGGCGGCTCCGGCATGGCCGGTATCGCGGAAGTGCTGCTCAACCTCGGCTACGAGATCAGCGGTACTGATCTCAAGCAGAGCGCCGCGACGGAGCGGCTCACCGCGCTGGGCGCAAAAATCCATATCGGCCATCGCGCGGAAAATGCGCACGGCGTGGATGCGGTCGTGGTGTCCACCGCGGTCAAGGCGGGCAATCCTGAACTGGAATACGCGCGCGAGCACCGCATTCCTATCGTGCGCCGCGCCGAGATGCTGGCCGAGATCATGCGCTTCCGCTACGGCATCGCCATCGCGGGGACTCACGGCAAGACGACCACGACTAGCCTGGTTGCCAGCGTGCTTGCCGAGGGTGGGCTCGATCCCACCTACGTCATCGGCGGCAGGCTCAAAAGTGCGGGCGCCAACGCGCGGCTCGGCGAAGGTTCCTACCTGGTCGCCGAAGCGGATGAGAGCGACGCGTCCTTCCTGCACCTGATGCCGATGATGGCGGCCGTCACCAATATCGACGCCGATCATCTGGAAACCTATGGCGGCGATTTCAAGCGGCTGAAAGCAACCTTCGTGGAGTTCCTGCATCACCTGCCGTTCTACGGTCTGGCGGTGCTGTGCACGGACGATCCTGTGGTGTCCGAACTGCTGCCGGAAATCGGCCGGCCGGTCATCACTTATGGCCTGTCGCAGGACGCCGATGTGCGCGCCGAAGCCCTGCGCGCCGAAGGCGCCGGCACACATTTCACCGTGGTGACGCGCGATGGCGCGCGCGAAGAATTGCACCTGAACCTGCCGGGCCGGCACAACGTGCAGAACGCCCTGGCGGCGGTGTGCATCGCAAGGGAACTTGGCGTCGGCTTCGACGCCATTCGCCGCGCCTTCACGCGCTTCGAGGGGGTGGGCCGGCGCTGCGAGCCGCACGGCGAACTGCATTTCTCCAAGGGTGTGGCGCTGCTGGTGGACGATTACGGCCATCATCCGCGCGAGATCGCGGCGACCTTCCAGGCCATGCGCGCCGCGCATCCCAGGCGCCGCCTCGTGGTGGTGTTCCAGCCGCACCGCTACACGCGCACGCGCGACCTGTTCGACGATTTCAGCGAGATTCTTTCGCAGGCCGACGCGCTGCTGCTGTGCGAGGTCTATGCCGCGGGTGAAGAGCCGATCGACGGCGCCGACGGGCGCGCGCTGGCACGCGGCATCCGCGCGCGCGGCGCGGTGGAGCCGGTGTTCCTCAAGGGTGTGAAGGAAGTGCCGGCCGCGCTCGAATCCCTATTCAAGGACGGCGATCTGCTGCTGACGCTGGGTGCGGGCGATATCGGCGGCCTGCCGGCGCTGCTGGCGCAACACTTCAAGGGGAAGGGCGCGTGAACGGGCTGCTCCTTAGCAACGAGCCGCTCGCGGCCCGCACCTCCTGGCGTGTCGGCGGACCCGCGGACCGTTACTACGAACCGGCGGCCCGCGACGACCTCGCGGCCTTCGTGCGCGGCTTGCCGGCGCAGGAACCGATTCTGTGGATCGGCCTGGGCAGCAACCTGCTGGTGCGCGACGGCGGTGTGCGCGGCACGGTCATCGGCTTGCACGGCGCGCTGGACCGGCTGGAGAAGACCGGCAACAGCGAAATTCTCGCCGAAGCCGGCGTGCACTGCGCGCGGCTGGCCAAGTTCACGATTGGCGCAAAGCTCACCGGCGCAGGATTCTTCGGCGGCATTCCCGGCACGGTCGGCGGCGCGCTGGCGATGAATGCCGGTGCGCATGGTGGCGAAACCTGGGATTGCGTGCGGGAGGCCGAGGTCATGTTCCGCGACGGCCACTGCGAGTGGCTACCGCGCAGCGCATTCAGCTACGGCTACCGGCACGTGAAGTTTCCGCAAGGCATGACGGGCTTTGTCGCCGCGCGTTTCGGCTTCGCACCCGACGCTGCGGGAACCGCTGAAGCGGACATGAAGGAGTGGCTGGCGCGGCGCAAGGCGACGCAGCCGGTCGGCAAGCCCAGCGCGGGCAGCACCTTCCGCAATCCGCCCGGCGATCACGCCGCGCGTCTGATCGAAGCCTGCGGACTCAAGGGATTTCGCCTGGGCGGCGCGGAGGTCTCGACGCTGCACGCCAATTTCATCATCACCGGCAACGGTGCGACCGCCGCGGATGTGGAGAGGCTGATTGCGCACATCCGCGCCGTCGTGAAGCAGCGGCAAGGCATTGATCTGGAACCTGAAATCAGAATTGTTGGAGAACCGGGCCATGCGTAAGCGCGTGACTGATCCGAAGGAATTTGGCCGCGTTGCCGTGCTCATGGGCGGCTGGGGCGCCGAACGCGAGGTGTCGTTGTGGAGCGGCAAGGGCGTGCATGAGGCGCTGCTGGGCAAGGGCGTGGATGCGGTGGCGGTCGATGCGAGCCGCGAAACCCTGCTGAGCCTCGGCACGAAAGGCTATGGCCGCGCCTTCAACGTGATACACGGCACCGGCGGCGAAGACGGCATCCTGCAGGCGGTGCTCGATCTGCAAAGGTTGCCCTACACCGGCAGCGGTGTGCTGGCCTGCGCGCTGGGCATGGACAAGCTGCGCACCAAGCGCATGTGGAAGGCAGAAGGCCTGCCGACGCCGGATTACCTCCTGCTGCATGACGAGGATGACCTGGCAAGGGCAGAGCAGCGCTTCGGTTATCCGCTGATCATCAAGCCTTCGGAAGAAGGCTCCAGCGTCGGCGTCAGCAAGGTGAAAAAAGCGGAGCAGTTGCAACCTGCCTTCGCACTGGCGCGCGGCGAGACGCATCGCGTGGTGATGGCCGAGCAGTTCATCAGCGGACAGGAATTCACCTGCGCGATTTTCGACGGCGAGGCGTTGCCGGTGATCCGCATCGTGCCGGATGGCGAGTTCTACGATTACAACGCGAAGTACATCTCCAACGAAACCAAGTACCACTGCCCTGCCGGGCTTGATCCCGCGCATGAAAAACGCCTGAAGCAGGTTTGCGAGCATGCGTTTGAACTGCTCGGTGCGAGCGGCTGGGGGCGAGTCGATTTCATGCTCGACGCGCAGGGCGAACCCTGGCTGATCGAGGTCAACCTGGTGCCGGGCATGACCGCGCACAGCCTGGTGCCGATGGCGGCGAAGGCGGCCGGCATGAGTTACGCCGATCTGTGCTGGGCCCTGCTGGAAACCACGCTCGGTGACGGCGATGTCCGTTGACGCAATGACCATGAATGCGCCGCGCATGGGCAGCGTCAATCTCCGGCCGCTGCTGACGGGCCTGTCAGCCGTGCTCCTGCTGCTGGTCGGCGCGGGGCTGGTGTCCGCCATCCGCAGCGGCGGCGCGGTGACACATCTGCAGGTGGAAGGCGATTTCTATCATGTCACTGCACAGGCGGTGCGGGCGGCGGTGGAGCCGCAACTGGGGCAGGGCTTCGCGCGGCTGGATCTCGATGCAGTGCGTGCCGCGGTCGAGGCGCTGCCCTGGGTCGAGCGCGCGCGTGTCGAGCGCATCTGGCCGGGCGACGTGCGAGTGCGTGTGTGGGAGCGCGAACCGTTTGCGCGCTGGGGCGTGACCGGTCTGTTGAGCACCGGCGCCGTTCCGTTCACGCCGCTGAGCAGTGAGATGCCCAAAGACCTGCCGCTGCTGTCCGGTCCGCCGGGCCACGAACGCGAAGTGATGGAGGCCTTTCAACGCCTTGGTACGTCTTTGGCCGGCACGCCGTTTGCGCTGGCGAGCCTGGCGCTGGACGCGCGTGGCGAATGGATCGCGCAGACCCGCGGCGGCATCGAACTGCGCCTGGGCCGCGACGAGCCCGACGCGAAGCTGGACATGATTACCGGCCCGCTGACGCGAGCGCTGGCCCAGCGCCTGCAGGAAGTGAAATACGTCGATCTCAGATACACCAATGGATTCGCGGTGGCGTGGCGCGAGCCCGCTCCAGCTGCGGGAGGGAAAAAACGATGAGTAAGCGCGAAGTACGTAATCTTCTGGTTGGACTCGACATCGGCACCTCCAAGGTGGCATGCGTGGTGGGCGAGGTGATGCCCGACGGCCGCATCGAGGTGGTGGGCGAGGGTTCCGCGCATTCGCGCGGTATGAAGAAGGGCGTGGTGGTGAATATCGAGGCCACCGTGCAGTCCATCCGCCGCGCCGTGGAGAACGCCGAGCAGATGGCTGCCTGCCGCGCGCAGTCGGTGCATGTTGGCGTCTCCGGGCCGCACATCAAGAGCTTCAACTCCACCGGCGTGGTGCCGGTACGCAACCGTGAAGTGCATACGCGCGATGTCGAGGCGGTGATCGACGCGGCGCGCGCCATCGCGATTCCGGCGGACCAGAAAATCCTGCACGTAGTGCCGCAGGAATTCGTGGTGGATGGACAAGACGGCATCCATGAACCGGTGGGCATGTCGGGCGTCCGTCTCGAGGCGCACGTGCATATGGTCACGGGCAGCCTCAGCGCGGCGCAGAACATCTACAAGTGCGTGGAGACCTGCGGCCTGCGCGTGGACAAGCTTATCCTCCAGCATCTCGCCGCCAGCGACGCGGTGCTGATGCCTGACGAGCGCGATCTGGGCGTGTGCATGGTGGACATCGGCGGCGGTACCAGTGACATCGCCATCTACAAGGGCGGTTCCGTGCGCCATACCGCGGTGCTGCCGATCGCCGGCGACCAGGTGACCAATGACATCTCGGTGGCGTTCCGCACGCCGGTACCCTATGCCGAGGACATCAAGATCCTCTACGGCTGCGCGCTGCCCGAATTCACCGTTCACGACGAGATGATCGAGGTAAAGAGCGTGGGCGACCTGCCGGCACGCATGCTGTCGCGCCACACGCTCGCGGAAGTCATCAAGCCGCGCTACGAGGAACTATTCCGCTTCATCCGCAAGGAACTGCATCGCAGCGATTTCTACGACGTCATCGCCAGCGGCATCGTCCTCACCGGCGGCTCCTCGCAGATGCCCGGCGTGCGCGAACTGGCCGAGGCGGTATTCGATCTGCCGGTGCGCCTGGGCGTGCCACAGAACATCCAGGGCCTCCAGGACGTGACCAAAAATCCCGCGTACGCGACCGCTGTCGGCCTGCTGCTCTATGGCATGCACGGCCAGCCGAAGCGGGCCCAGCGCGGCGGCGAAGGCAGCGGCCCCGGCTATCTGTTCGGTCGCATCAGCAACTGGTTCAAGGGAAATTTCTGAGCAGGCTAATGAGTTACAAAGTTTATTTAACGCATCCGCTTATGAACAGATTGACACAGAATGTGTTATTAAATATCTTATATACCAATTTGGTGGCGAGACTTAATAACAATATTCAGGTGCGGTCTGGCGCGAGCGGGTGTGGATTTTCAGGGCGTTTCTTTCACACAACCGATGCATACATTTCGCGTAGGCACAACGCAGGAGAGCAGCAATGAGCGATCATTTTGAATTAACCGACGGCCTCAACAGCAAAGCGGTCATCCGCGTCATCGGCGTAGGCGGCGGTGGTTGCAACACCGTCAACCAGATGGCCTTGGCGGAAATCGCGGATGTGGAGTTCATCTGCGCCAACACGGACCGTGTGCATCTGGAAAAGTGTGTGCCGAACAGCCAGTTGCAACTGGGCGCGCAGATCACGCGAGGCCTGGGCGCGGGCTCCGACCCGGCGCGCGGCCGCGAGGCTGCCGAAGAAGACCGCGACCGCATCCGCGAAATGCTCGAAGGCACCCACTTGCTGTTTGTCACCGCCGGCATGGGCGGCGGCACTGGCACCGGCGCCGCGCCGGTGATCGCCGAGATCGCCAAGGAACTGGGCATTCTCACCGTTGCCGTGGTCACCAAGCCCTTCCAGCACGAAGGCAAGAAACGCATGAGCGTGGCGCTGCGCGGCATCGAGGAGCTGCGTCAATACGTGGACTCGCTGGTGCTGATTCCCAACGAGAAGCTCGGCCTGGTGCTGGGCACGGAAATCTCCGTGCTGAACTGCTTCAAGGCCGCCAACGACGTGCTGCAGAACGCGGTGCAGGGCATTTCCGAACTGATCACTTGCCCCGGCCACATGAACGTGGACTTCGCCGACGTGCGCACCGTGATGTCGAATCGCGGTATGGCGATGATGGGCATAGGCCGCGCCTCAGGCGACGATCGCGCCCAGCGCGCAGTGGAAATGGCGCTGTCCAGCCCGCTGCTGGACGACATCGAACTGGCCGGCGCGCGCGGTCTGCTGGTCAACGTGACTTGCGACGAAACCCTGAGCATGAAGGAGTGGGATTTCATCAATTCGCGCGTCAACGAGATCGCCTCGGACGAGGCCGACGCCAAGTGCGGCATCGCGGTGAATCCGAACATGAACGGCGAGCTGCGCGTGACCGTGGTCGCCACCGGCCTCGCCGGCAAGTCCGCTCCGGCCGCAGCCGCTCCGGCGAACCCGAAGGTGGCCCAGTTGATCCGCCCGGAACTGCCGCTGGCGCAGCCGGCGCGCCAGGTCAACATGGATATTCCAACCTACCATCGCAATTCCATGCGCCAGGCCGCAGTGGCGACCAGCGCCCACGCTTTTTTGCAGGAACTCGACGAAGACATGATCAATATCCCTGCCTTTCTGCGGAACCAGGCCGACTAGGTGGCTAAGGGTTCGTTCAGGAGCCCCTGTGTTACAATTCGGCCATATATTTGCGGCGCCTGAGGGCGCCGCAGTTCTATGACGAACAAGCAATACAAGACTGGAATGCCGGGATGATCAGACAGCGCACGCTCAAGCAGGCGGTTCGTGCCACCGGCGTTGGTCTGCACTCCGGTTCCAGGGTTTACATGTCGATGCTGCCGGCGGGGCCGGATACTGGCATCGTCTTTCGCCGTACCGACCTGAATCCGCCCGTCGAGGTTTCTGCACGGGCCGATCTGGTGGGCGAAGCCATCATGTGCAGCACGCTGGTGGACGGCACCACCAAGATCGTCACCGTCGAGCATCTGATGTCCGCACTCGCCGGGCTGGGCATCGACAACTGCGTCATCGAACTTTCGTCGCCGGAAGTCCCGATCATGGACGGCAGCGCTGGCCCGTTCGTGTTCCTGATCCAGTCCGCGGGTATCCACGAGCAGGATGTGGCCAAGAAATTCATCCGCATCAAGCGGCCGGTGCGGGTGCAGGAAGGCGACAAGTTCGCCAGCTTCGAGCCGCATGAAGGGTTCCGCCTGAATTTCAGCATTGATTTCAAGCATCCGGTGTTCAAGAGCAGCACCCAGAATGCAGTGATCGACTTCTCCACGACCACGTATGTCAAGGAAGTCAGCCGCGCCCGCACTTTCGGCTTCATGCGCGATTTCGACCAGTTGCGCGCACACAACCTGGGGCTAGGCGCCAGCCTGGATAACGCAGTGGCGCTGGATGAATACCGCGTGCTGAACCAGGAGGGCCTGCGCTACGAAGACGAGTTCGTGCGCCATAAGATTCTCGACGCCGTGGGCGACCTTTACCTGCTGGGGCACAGCGTGATCGGCGCCTACAGCGCCTACAAGTCCGGCCACGCGCTCAACAACATGCTGGCACGCAGGCTGTTGGAAGACACCAAGGCCTGGGAACTGGTGAGCTTTGACGAGGTTACCCAGAAGGCGCCGATCTCCTTCGTGCGCGGCAGCCTGGCCACCGCCTGAAGGTTTTGCGCTGCTCCGTCTGGCTTATCCTCAAGGCCGTGGCCAACCCTTACCGTTTGTGTAAATGCCTTGCATAAGCGGCTGGTTTTGCAGAAGTTAACTTGCACATCGTTGAATACGATGCTAAAACCCAGTATCAGTTTGGTCGGCATTCACCCGTGTATCGGGCCTGACCTTGATATCGAGTTCGTTGCAAGCGATGGCAAAGCGCTGCTTCAGGAACTCCAGCAAAGCTTTTTTACGATAACGAAGGGGCACCAAGGCTGCAGCGGTTTGTGCAAACAGCACGACGGTACTGCCTCGGATATTGGCGATGCGGAGGGAAGAGATCCAGGCTTCATGGGCCCAGTGTTCGTGCAATGCATGATCAATTTCCGCTATGCGCTGCGCGCGGTTCAGCATTTCACGCACGTTGCGCGGCTGATGTTGCAGCCAGCATTGCAGGACTTGAGCTTCAGTAGTCATGGAGTAACGCGGTATACATGGACATTATAGTCGTCAGCAAAAAACAGGGACGTACGTGGAAACTGCGGCTGGAGCCGCGTCACGTGTTCGGCTGGTTGCCGCTGGCGATGGTCGTAGGTCTGTTGTGCTCTCTCTGCGCAACCGCCGGTTACTGGCTGCATGGCAATGGTGAGGTGATTCCTACGAGTCTGGTCGCCAACTGGGCACAGGAAGTGCATGCACAGCGTGTGGAACTGGTCAAAACCCGCGCGGTCGCCGAAGAAAATACCCATGCGCTGGCGCGCCGTATCGCGCTGATCCAGGCACAGGTCATGCGACTGGACGCGGCGGGCCAGCGTCTGGTGCAGATCGCCGGACTCAAGGACGGTGAGTTCAACTTCAGCAGCCCTCCGCCCCTCGGTGGCCCGGACGAATCCGCCACTGCGCATGAACCTCCGCTGGGGAATGTGCTGGCGTCACTGGACGGATTCGAAAAGCAGTTGTCGGACCGCGAGCGTCAGATGCGCGTTCTCGAAGACCTGCTGCTGGCCAGCCGCCTTCAGAAAGAAGTGAAGCCTTCCGGCTGGCCGATAGAAAGCGGCTGGATTTCATCTCCATACGGCTGGCGCACCGATCCTTTCACCGGACTTTATTCACTGCACCCCGGCATTGATTTCGCCGCTCGCGACGGCTCCGATGTCTATGCGGTCGCCACCGGCATTGTCACCGAGGCGGGCGAGCATTCCGGTTATGGCAACCTGGTCGAGATCAATCATGGCAACGGCTATGTGACCCGCTATGGGCATAACGAAAAAATACTGGTGAAGGTGGGCGACAAGGTCAACAAGGGCCAGCCGATCGCACTGCTGGGCTCCACCGGACGATCCACCGGACCGCACGTGCATTTTGAAGTGCTCTACAACGGCAACGTCGTCAATCCCGAGCAGTACATCGAAGCGGCCCAGTAGCGCCGCGGACGGCAACCGCCTCTTGAATTGCGGCAGGCGGACCCCACGCAAGGCATAATATCGCCCTTGTCCGCGGCTTCGGTCCGCGTCTTTTCCGGCTGCGCCCGACGCGGCCCCGAGCTATCCAAGAAACTATGTTCAATAACATGCTGGCCCGCGTTTTCGGCAGCCGTAATCAACGCCTGCTCAAACGTCTGGATGGCCTGGTCGCGCAGGTCAAAGTGCTGGAGGACCGCTATGCCGCCATGAGCGACGCCGAACTGGCACAGCAGACCCCGGTTTTCCGCGAACGGCTGGCCAAGGGCGAGCTGCTGGACAAGCTGAAACCGGAAGCTTTCGCCCTCGTGCGCGAAGCCGGCAAGCGCGTGCTCGGCATGCGGCATTTCGACGTGCAGCTGGTTGGTGGTGCGGTGCTGCACGACGGCAAGATCGCGGAAATGAAGACCGGCGAAGGCAAGACGCTGGTCGCCACGCTGCCGGCGTATTTCAACGCGCTACCCGCTAAGGGCGTGCATATCGTCACGGTCAACGACTACCTCGCACGCCGCGACGCCGAGTGGATGGGGCAGGTGTTCCGTTTCCTCGGTATGACCGTGGGCGTAGTCACCGCCGGCCAGTCGCAGGAAGAAAAGCGCGCGGCCTACGCCGCCGACATCACCTACGCCACCAACAACGAGCTGGGCTTCGATTACCTGCGCGACAACATGGCTTTCGCCATGGCCGACAAGATGCAGCGGCCGCCGAACTACGCGATCGTCGACGAGGTGGATTCGATCCTGATCGACGAGGCCCGCACGCCGCTGATCATCAGCGCGCTGCCGAGCGAAGCCGCGCTGATCGCCGTGGAAGCCTATAAATGGGCCGCCTCGGTCG
>JBOICL010000430.1:0-27631 GCA_050740055.1 Stenotrophobium sp. | reverse complement strand
GCCCTGATTCATTCCCTGGCGGTCACGGAAAAGCGCGGCCTGCTCAAGAGCTGGACCGCACTGCTCGCGATCATTGCCTTCGGTCTGTCGCTGCTCGGCACTTTCCTGGTGCGTTCCGGCGTGCTGGTGTCGGTGCATGCTTTTGCTACCGACCCCCGGCGCGGCGTGTTTATCCTCGGCTTCCTCGGCATCGTGCTGGGTTCGTCGTTTCTGCTCTATGCCTGGCGCGCGCCGAAGCTGGTCAACGAAGGTGAGATGAACCTGTTTTCGCGCGAAGGGTTGCTGCTGATCAACAACGTGTTCCTGATTGTCGCCTGCGCCTCGGTGCTGCTCGGCACCCTGTATCCGCTAGTGGTGGACGCGCTGCACTTGGGCAAGATTTCAGTGGGGCCGCCCTATTTCAACGCGGTGTTCGTGCCGCTGTTCGCGCCCTTGCTGGTGTTGGTGGGTCTTGCAGCCGCAGTGCCGTGGAAGCGTGCGAAGGCGGGAGAAATCTGGCGGCGCTCGCGCTGGCCTCTGCTCATCGCCACGCTGCTCGCGGTGTTGCTGCCGTTGTCCTTGCAGGGCCATGCGCCGCTGCCGGTCGTGGCCGGTTCGCTGCTCGGACTGTGGGCGATCTGCACCGCTGGCCAGGAACTCTGGCGGCGCGTTCGCGCGAAGACAGATTTCATCTCTGGCCTAACCTCTGTGCCGCGCGGCGTCTGGGGCATGTCGCTGGCGCATTTCGGCCTGGGTGTGTGGGCGCTGGGCGTGTGCTTCGTCAGCGCCTTCAGCATCGAGAAGGACGTGCGTCTGTCGCAGGGCGGCAGCGCCGAACTAGGCGGCTACAGCTTCCAGCTCGACAGTGTCGGCCCACGCCAGGGGCCGAACTACAAGTCCGATTACGGCACTGTGAGCATCGAGCACGATGGCCACATTATTTCGCAGCTCCACCCTGAAAAGCGCCTCTATGACGCCACCCAGTCGATGCAAACCGAATCGGCGGTGGACTTCAATCCGCTGCGGGATCTCTATGTGGCGCTGGGCGAGCCGATGGACAACGGTGACTGGAGCCTGCGCCTCTACGTCAAGCCGATGATGCGCATGGTCTGGCTCGGCGGACTATTCATGTTTCTCGGCGGCATACTCGCCGCCAGCGATCGCCGCTACCGCCTGTCGCGCGCCGTGGAGCCGGCTGTGGCATCCGGCGCGGTGGAGGCCTGATGCGTTTCGCCATTCCGGTCGTGGTTCTCGCGGCGCTGGTGGTGCTGTTCGTCGTGGGCCTGCAGAACGATCCGCGCGAAGTGCCGAGCCCGCTGATCGGCAAGCCCGCGCCGGCCTTCAGCCTGCCGCTGCTGGACGATAAAACCGCCTACACGAACCAGGACCTCAAGGGCCGGCCGCTGCTGGTGAATTACTTCGCGAGTTGGTGCGTGGGCTGTCAGGCCGAGCATGCTTTCCTGATGCAGCTGGCGCGGCAACAGAACGTCGAGATCATCGGCATGGATTACAAGGACACGCCCGCGGATGTCACTCAGTGGCTGGGCCGTCACGGCGATCCTTATCGCACCGTGGTGCAGGACGCGAAGGGCACGGCCGGGCTGGACTGGGGCGTCTACGGCGTGCCGGAAACGTATGTGCTGAACGCTCAGGGTGTGATCGTCTACAAGCAGATCGGCCCGATGACGCAGGACGCTTGGGAGCAGCACATCAAGCCGCTGCTGGCGGTGCATTCGTGAGGTGGCTGCTACTGCTCGCCGCTCTATTCTGCGCGGCGGCCTGGGCCGCAGGGCCGGAAGCCGCGGATTCCTTCACCACCGACGCATCGGGTTTCACCGCGGCGCAGGAACTGCGTTACCAGACGCTGACCCGCGAGCTGCGCTGCCTGGTGTGCCAGAACGAAACCATTGCGGATTCCACCGCCGCTCTGGCGGGTGATATGCGCGGCCAGGTGCGCAGCCAGATTCTCTCCGGCAAGAGCGATGCGCAGATTCTCAAATACATGACGGACCGTTACGGCGACTTCGTGCTCTACAAGCCGCCGTTCAAGCGCGTCACCCTGCTGCTGTGGCTGGGGCCGCTGATCCTGGTGCTGATCGCGCTGAGCCTGGCCCTGATGTTCGTGCGCCGCTCGCACAAATCGAAGGCGCAGCCTACCTTGGACGAAGCAGCCCTCAAGCGCCTGCTGGATGAAACCAGATGATGGCCTACGGAGGGATGGCGCTGCTGACTGTGCTTGCGCTGCTGCTGCTCAGCCGTCCGTGGTGGAGCCGTGGCCAGGAACGGCGCATGGCGCGCCGTGCCGCAAATGTCGCCGCTTATCGCCTGCGTCTGGCGGAGATCGACGCCGACATCGCCGCGGGCATCATCAATCCGGACGCCGCCGAAGTCCTGCGCAGGGAGCAGGCCGCAAGGCTGATGACCGACGCTGACGATCATGCGGATGACCGCGCAGCCGCGCCGCGACAGACTTCGCAGCGATTCCTGCTGGTGTTGTTGCTGATCGCCCTGCCGGTTCTCGCCGCGCTCTGGTATTTCGACGCGGATAGTTGGCGCATGCAGCGCGACATCGCCGAGTCCGCTGCGCACCCCGCACGGGCACAGGCGCTAATGATCGAATCCATGGTGCGCCGCCTGGAAAAGCGCCTCGACGATCACCCGGACGACGCCGAAGGCTGGGCCATGCTCGGCCGCTCGTATTTCGTGATGCAGCGCTATGCCGACGCCGCGCGCGCCTACACCAAAGCCAATGCGCTCAACGGCCAGCAGAATGCCGGCGGGCTGGTGGACGAGGGCGAGGCGCTGGCGATGGCGCACAACCGCGACCTCTCCGGCGAACCGGCACGGCTGTTCGATGCGGCGCTGGCCATCGATTCCGCCAACGGCAAGGGCCTGTGGTATGCGGGGCTCGCTGCGGCGCAGTCCGACAATTACGCGAAAGCGCAGGCCGACTGGCTGAGGCTGCGCGGTCAGGATCTGCCGCCGGACATGAGCGAGGCGCTGGAAGCGCGGCTCAAGGAACTGTCGCAGCTCAGCGGCGTGCCGGTGCCTCCCAAAGCGGCCGTCGCCAGCGCCCAAGCCAAGCCGTCCGCCGGTACCGCGCCGGGCGTGACCCTGCATGTGCTGGTCAGCATTGCGCCGGCGCTCGCCGCCAGCGTGCCGGACGACGCCACGCTGTTCGTCTTCGCCAAGGCCGCCGGCGGGCCGCCGATGCCGCTCGCGGTGCAGCGGTTCCAGGGCGGCGCGTGGTCGCTGAAACAGACTATGCAGGTCACACTCGACGACAGTATGGCGATGATGCCGCAACTGCGGCTGTCACTGTTCAAGAACTGGGTCGTGTCCGCGCGCATCTCGCGGCACGGCACGGTGCAGCCGGAGGCAGGTGACATGGAAGGGCAGGTGGCGCTGGACCAGTCTGCCGCGGCTGCGCCGGTACGTATTGAGATCAGCAAGCGGGTGCAGTGAGGCGGCCACCCGCTCAACTGGTTTACGGCAGCAATGATGTTTTAAAATATTATCTATAAATATATATGTATAATATAAATAAACAATTACTGCGTTTGAAATTGCGAGAGCGGGTGCCGACACGGTGCTTGCCCGAAGGGCAATGGGTGCGGGAGGCGCCCGAAGCCTGCGACCAGCTCGAAGGTCGGCACCCCACCGCCCGCTCCCGCCCCCGTTTTGCTGCGCAAAAACGCCGTGTCGCGGGCGGGTGAGGCAAAAACATCATTGCCGCTCGCGCAATGGCTAGAATACCGGCGCACTACCAACGCACGCGAAATTTATGACCATTACCCTCAAGCAGCCACCGTCACCTCTTTCCCTCTACGCCAAGGCCGCGGGTTCCGCGCGGCGCAAGCCGCAGGGCGCGATTGAAATTCCCGCGCTGTCCACGCGCATCGAAAATCTCCGCGCGAACCCGGCGCAGCTCAAGGGCTACAACGCGGTCTGCGGATTTGAAAATGCCGAGACGCTGCCGGTCACTTTTCCGCAGGTGATGGCCACCGGCCTGCACATGTTCCTGATGATCCAGCCGGCGTTTCCGCTGCCGCTGCTGGGTCTGGTGCATCTGCGCAACAGCATCACGCAGCAGCGCGCGCTGCGTGTGGATGAGGCTTACATCGTCAACGTCGCGACCGGCGAATCGCGCACGGTGCGCGCCGGTCTGGAATTCGACATCGTCACGGAATTTTCGCTGAGCGAGGAAGTGCTCTACCGCGCGGTGATGACCGTGCTGCACCGCATCCCCGCCCCCAAGAGCGGCAAGCCGAAACCGGAGGCGGTGGATTCCAGTTTCGCGGAATACCGCAGCTTTACCGCGCCGGCGGATATCGGCCGGCGCTATGCGATGGTGGGCAAGGACTTCAACCCGATCCACCTGTCCGCCGCAAGCGCCAAGCTATTTGGATTCAAGCGCGCCATCGCGCACGGCATGTGGTCGCTGGCGCGCTGCGCGGCGCTGCTGCAGGAAGGACAGTCCGGCGAGCCGAAGGAACTGCACGTGCAATTCAAGCAGCCGCTGTTCCTGCCGGGCAAGGTGGCGCTGCGCTTTCGCCGCGGCGCGCAGGGTGCGGAGTTTGCATTGCTCGCGAGTAACTCCGACAAAATCCATTTGTCTGGTTCGCTGCGCTAGACTAGAACGAACGATCAGCAAAAAACGGGGAGACGGGTTCGATGCGCATACGCAAGGCGGTATTTCCGGTGGCGGGCATGGGCACGCGCTTTCTGCCCGCGACCAAGGCCAGCGCCAAGGAAATGCTGCCGGTGGTGGATAAGCCGCTGATCCAGTACGCGGTGCAGGAAGCGGTGAGCGCGGGCGCGGAGGAACTGATCTTCATCACCGGCCGCTCGAAGAATTCCATCATGGACCACTTCGACAAGTCCTATGAACTGGAAGCGGAACTGGCGGCGAAAGGCAAAACCCAGTTGCTGGAACTGGTGCAGGAAGTGCTGCCGCCGGGCGTGACCTGCATCTTCATCCGTCAACCCGAGGCGCTGGGTCTGGGTCATGCCGTGCTCTGCGCGTGGCCGGCGGTCGGCGACGAGGATTTCTCGGTGATCCTCGCGGACGATCTCATCGATGGCAAGCTGCGGCCCTGCTTGGCGCAGATGCAGCGCGTCTACCAGGAATACGGCACCAGCGTGGTCGCCGCCGAGCGCGTGCCCAAGGCCGAGATCAGCGGCTACGGCGTGGTCGATGTGAAGCCAGTCGGGCCGGGCCTGGGCGAGATCAAGCGCATCGTCGAAAAGCCCAAGGCCGAAGAAGCGCCGAGCGATCTGGCGGTTGTCGGCCGCTACATCCTCACGCCGCGCATCTTCAAGCTGCTGGAGCACACACCGCGCGGCAAGGGCGGCGAGATCCAGCTCACCGACGCGATCAGTCTGCTGCTGCAGGAGCAGACCGTTCTGGCCTACGAGTTCGAGGGCACGCGCTATGATTGCGGCAGCAAGCTTGGCTATCTCAAGGCCAATGTCGAACTGGGCCTGAAGCATCCGGAACTGGCGCATGATTTCCGCAATTACCTCGACGGCCTGACGGCGGACTGGAAGCGGCCTGAAAAGGTCAGACACAAGGCGTGACGCCCAGCGCGCACGCGGAATGGAACTGGAGGAGCGGCAGCCCATGAGCGGCAGCAAATATCAGAGTTTCATCGAGACCTCGTCCATCAATGGCGCCAATGCGCCGTACGTCGAGGCGTACTACGAACAGTTCCTGGAAGATCCGGAATCGGTGGAGCCGGCCTGGCGCGCGTATTTCCGCCTGATCCAGGACCAGAACGCGCCGCGCGAGATCGCGCACGGCCCGATCCTCGCACGCTTCGAGCAACTGGCGCGCGAACCGCGCCGCATTGTCGCGGCGGAATCGGGTTTCGACGCCGCCGCTGCCGAAAAGCAGGCCGGCGTGCTGCGCCTGATCAACTATTACCGCGTCCGTGGCCATCAGGCCGCGAGGCTCGATCCGCTGGGCTTGGAGCCGGTGCAGCAGGTGCAGGATCTCGATCCCGGTTTTCACGGCCTCGGCCCGACCGACATGGACACGGTGTTCAACACCGGCTCTTTGTCGGTGGCGAAGGACCGCCTGCCGCTCAAGGAAATCCTGCGCATCCTCAAGGCGGTCTACACCGACACCGTCGGCGCGGAATACATGTACATCACGGAGACGGCGCAGAAGCGCTGGATTCAGAAGCGTCTGGAGAGCGTGGCGTTCCAGCCCAAGCTGTCCGCCGAGCGCCGGCGCGAAGTGCTCAAGCAACTGACCGCGGCCGAAGGCATCGAACGCTATCTGCATAACAAATACGTCGGCCAGAAGCGCTTCTCGCTGGAAGGCGGTGACTCGCTGATCCCGGCGCTGGATGAAGTTCTGCACGCCTGCGCCAAGCGCAACGTCGAAGAAGTCGTGATCGGCATGGCGCACCGCGGCCGCCTCAACGTGCTGGTCAACATCCTCGGCAAGTCGCCGAAGGATCTGTTCGCCGAATTCGAGGGCAAGTATTCCGCCGATTCTCTGACCCGCGCCGGCGACGTGAAATACCACATGGGTTTTTCCACCGACGTGGAAGTTTCCTCCAAGCGCCTGCATCTGGTACTGGCGTTCAATCCTTCGCACCTGGAAATCGTCAACCCGGTGGTCGAGGGCAGTGTCAAGGCGCGCCAGACGCGGCGCATGGATGAAAACGGCCAGCGCGTGGTGCCGGTGCTGATCCACGGCGACGCCGCGTTCGCGGGCCAGGGCGTGGTGATGGAAACGTTGCAGTTATCGTACGCAAAAGGCTATGGCACCGGCGGCACCGTTCATATCGTGGTCAACAACCAGATCGGCTTCACCACGCCCAATCCCATCGAGGCCGAGCCCGGCCACGAGGCGCGCACTTCGCGCTACTGCACGGATCTGGCGAAGATGCTGGAAGCGCCGGTGTTCCACGTCAACGGCGACGACCCCGAAGCGGTGGTGTTCGTCACGCATCTGGCGATGGATTTCCGCAACGAGTTCCACAAGGATGTGATCGTCGATATCTGCTGCTATCGCCGCCATGGCCACAACGAGGCCGATGAACCGGCGGTGACTTCGCCGGTGATGTACGAAGCGATCAAGCGCCAGCCCACCACGCTCGCACTCTACGCGCGCAAGCTGGAAGAGGAGGGCAGCATCGGCAAGAGCGATGCCGAGGACCTCGTGAAGGCCTATCGCGACGGCCTCGACAAGGGCGAGAACATCGCGCGCAACACGCTGGGCCTGGTTGGCAACAAGTACACCGTCAACTGGAGCAGCTACCTGAAGGGCGCCTGGGACACGCCGACCGACACCGCGGTCAGCGCCGGCATGATCCGCAGTCTCAGCGACAAACTGCTCAAGCTCGAGGATGGCTTCACCCTGCATCCGCGCGTGCACAAGATTTACGAGGACCGCGCCAGGATGGCGGCCGGCGAGCACCCGATGGACTGGGGTTTTGCCGAGACCATGGCCTACGCGACGCTGGTCAACGAGGGCTTCAACGTGCGCCTGTCGGGCCAGGACGTGCGCCGCGGCACCTTCTTCCATCGCCACGCCACCGTGCATGATTTCAAGAACGGCAACAGCGTTACGCCGCTGCGTCACCTGGCGCCGGAAAAGTACCGCTTTGTGGTCAACGATTCGCTGCTGTCCGAAGTGGGCGTGCTCGGTTTCGAGTACGGCTACAGCACCACCGACCCGGATTCGCTGGTGATCTGGGAGGCGCAGTTCGGCGACTTCGCCAACGGCGCGCAGGTGCTGTTCGACCAGTTCATCGCAAGCGGCTACGCCAAGTGGGCGCGCCTGTGCGGGCTTACGGTGTTTTTGCCGCATGGCTACGAAGGGCAGGGGCCGGAGCATTCCTCCGGACGGCTGGAGCGCTATCTTCAACTGTGCGCCGAAAACAACCAGCAGGTCTGCGTGCCGTCCACGCCCGCGCAGATGTTCCACATGCTGCGCCGGCAGATGAAGCGCAGCCTGCGCATGCCGCTAATCGTGATGACGCCCAAGTCTCTGCTGCGGCACCCGTTGTCGGTCTCGTCGCTGGACGATCTCACTAAGGGCCAGTTCCAGGCGGTGATCCCGGAATCCGAAAAGCTCGATGCGAAGAAAGTGAAGCGCATCGTGTTCTGTTCCGGCAAGGTTTATTTCGACCTGTTCCAGGCGCGCCAGAAAGACAAGCTGGATAGCGTCGCGGTTGTACGCGTCGAACAGCTCTATCCGTTTCCGCGCGAGAATTACGAGGCCGCGCTGGCGCAGTACCCGAATGCCACAGATGTGGTCTGGTGTCAGGAGGAGCCGGAGAACCAGGGCGCGTGGTACCAGATCAAGCACCGCCTGCAGGCCTATCTCGGCGCGAAGCACAAGCTGCTGTATTCGACGCGCAAGGGTTCGGCCAGCACCGCCTCCGGTTATCTCAAGGTGCACCAGAAGGAACAGGAAGCGGTGGTGCGCGAGGCGCTCACCGGCGGCACCGCGGTTTGAGGGCGGATGTGCTTTTGTTGTCACCCGCTCATGTTGTAAAGCAGGGCAACGCTGTTTTAATATAGATAATTTAGTTAAATTTAATCGATAAACTATAACAGACATTCCGGGCATCAGCGGCATAGCGGGTGATGGAATCGCCTGCATGCCAACCACGAAAACCAACGTGCAAAGGAACACAGCATGAGCATAGAAATCAAAGTCCCGAACTTGCCCGAATCGGTGTCCTCGGCGACCGTGGCGGCCTGGCATTTCAAGGCCGGCGATACGGTGAAGCGCGAGCAGAACCTGATGGACCTGGAAACCGACAAGGTCATGCTCGAAGTGCCCGCGACTGCCGACGGCGTGCTCAAGGAAATCCGCGTGCAGGCCGGTGCCACGGTCAACGCTGGCGACATACTCGGCATCCTAGTGGAAGGTGCCGCGGCTGCAGCACCTGCCGCTCCTGCCGCAGCGAAATCCGCAGCCGCGGCGCCTGCCGTTGTCACTGCCGCCGCCGGCGATGACAGCCAGAGCCCCGCAGTGCGCAAGCTGCTCTCCGAACTCGGCCTCTCCGCCGCGCAGATCAGCGGCAGCGGCAAGGGCGGCCGCCTCACCGTCGAGGACGTGAAGGCGCATGCGGCCAAACCGGCTGCCGCCGCCCGACCCGAAGCGAAACCTGCCGCCGCGCCCGCCGCGATGCCCAGGCTGGCACCGGGCACGCGCGAGGAACAGCGCGTGCCGATGACGCGCATCCGCGCGCGCATCGCCGAACGCCTGATCGAGGCGCAGAACACCGCCGCCATGCTCACCACATTCAACGAGGTGGACCTCAAGGCAGTCAACGACGTGCGCGCGCGCTACAAGGACAGCTTCGAGAAGGTTCACGGTGTGAAGCTCGGCTTCATGTCTTTCTTCGTGCGTGCGACGATCGAGGCGCTGAAGAAATATCCGGCGGTCAACGCCTCGGTGGACGGCAGCGACCTCATCTACCACGGCTACTACGACATCGGCATCGCCGTGTCCTCGCCGCGCGGCCTGGTGGTGCCGATCCTGCGCGACGCCGATCTGCTGTCCTTCGCCGAGATCGAAAAGGCCATCGCCGCCTACGGCGCCAAGGCCAAGGACAACAAGCTGACGATGGACGACCTCACCGGCGGCACCTTCTCCATCACCAACGGCGGCATCTTCGGCTCGATGATGTCCACGCCCATTCTTAATCCGCCGCAGAGCGCCATTCTCGGCATGCACGGCATCACCGAACGGCCGATGGTGGTGAAGGGCGAGATCGCGATCCGGCCGATGATGTACCTGGCGATGACCTACGATCACCGCATCATTGACGGTCGCGAAGCGGTGCTGGCGCTGCGCACGATCAAGGACTGCCTGGAAGATCCGTCGCGCATGCTGTTGCAGCTCTGAGATTGAGGTAGCGGCAAACACAAGGCCCGCAATGCGGGCCTTGTGCGTTCATGCGGCCGCTATTCGCTGAGCCGGTCCAGCATCGCCTGGCGCCGGTGCTGCGCGTGCTCGACGCGCTTTTTCAGCACCGCCAGCACCGTTGCCTTCTGCGTGGGATTCAGGCTGTCGTAAACAGCGAGCCAAGCGTCGCGCACCTGCTGATGCGCGGCCATCGCGTCCTTCATGCCCTGATCCTGCTCGGCGGCGAGCTTGCGCAAGTCCACCTGCGGATTGTCCAACGCGGCCAGCACCGTAGCTTGCCGCTGCTGCGATTTCTCGAAATGCCGCTGAATGTTGCCCTTGGTCATCTGTTCGGCGTGATCCCAGAGCGGCTGCTGATCGCCGGTCAGCGCCAGCTTGTCGTGCAGCCGGTCGAGCCGGTGCAGTGCGATGGCTTCCTGCGCGGTATGCGCCAGCGCGGGCAGCAGCACCATGCCGCTGGCCATCAGGCAGACCAGCGCGAGAACGCCGGCGATTTTTCGGGTGAGGGGTGTAAGCGTCATGATCGTCTCCTGGTGGCGCGTGCGAAGGCACACGCTTAAGTGACGCCAGCCTAGCTTCCAGGTTCGGCAAACTGCGCGAACATTACACTCCGTTAACCGAACATTACCCTTCGCAACGCAGGCAGCAATGCGGTCTTGCTGCCGTGCTGCGCGATCGGAGTCACTGCTCTCCCGATGGCATCGCGTCCAGAGCCGCAGGCATACTGCGGCATGCCCGTAAAACCGCTGCATCAGGATCCGGTTCCCTTCATCACGCTACCCAACTGGGTCAAGGCGGCGAAGCACTGCGGGTTCAATATCGAGCCGGTTTTGCGCGAGCTGGGGATCGAAACGGATCTGATGAACCTCGAAAGCGCGACCATTGACCGCTCGTTGCTAGAGCGGATGATGGAGATCTGCATCGCACGTTCGCGCCAGCACTATTTTCCGTTCGTGCTGGGTGAGACTTTCGCCTTCGACTACCTGCCGGATATCGAAACTTTCCTGACCACCAGCGGCACGCTGCGCGAGGCCCTGCCGGTTCTCGACTGGGTGCGCGAACTGATCAATCCGGCGATCGACATGCGCCTGGAGGAGCGTGGCAGCCTAGCGCTGCTAGTCCTGGCAAGGGAGGAGACCGCCAAGCCGTTTTTTATCGAAACGACCTTCGCCTCCATCCTCAAGTTCGGCCGAGCCCTGCTGGGCGAGCGGGAGCAGTTCATTGAATTGCGGCTGCGCTACCCGGCGCCCGCGCATGCGCACGTCTATGCGGATTTTCTCGAGGCACCCGTCCGCTTTGGCCAAGCCGAGAACGCGCTGGTTTTCGATCGCAGCCTGCTCGACCGGCCACTGGAAGGAGCATTTCCGTCCCTGCACGAACAGGCGCAGCAACTGGTGGAGCAGCGCCTGCAGCGGCTGCCGCGCCGGACCGGCGTGGTTGCAGCGATCGAGCAGCTGCTGGAACAGCAGCCGGCATTGCTTGCCCAAGGCATCGCCGTGGTTGCGGACGAGCTGGGCATAGGGCCGCGCAGTCTGCAAAGGCGGTTACGGGAGGGTGGCGAGAGCTATGCCGCTGTGCTGGCTCGGGTCCGCTACCGCTTGGCAATGCGCTACCTGCGCGAGCCTGGCAGTGATGTCGAAAGCGTCAGCGAGCGGCTGGGATTTTCCGATCGTCGCAGCTTCACGCGAGCATTCTCGCGCTGGAGCGGAGTGACGCCCAGCGTGTTCCGCAGCCCGCTTGCCGGACCGCGCTGAGCCGCAGCTACACACTTTTTTACGTTATCGCATGGTTTACTAGGCGAACCGGTCCGCGGTTCGCGGGTCTTGTTCATCAGGCACGTCATTCAAGGCTCCGGGCGGATGCGCCCGGCGCTCAATCCGGATATGCCGGCAGGCATTGCTCCTTCCTGCCGACGCAGGCAAACATCATGACCCAGAAAAACAATAGCGATGACAGACAGGCCAGCGAGCGGTCGCGCGACTCCGCCGTTACGCAACAGCGGCAAACGCGCGGCTACGGTCGCTGGCTGATTCTGCTGCTGGTGCTGGCGGCTGTCGCGCTGCTGGTGTGGCGCATCCGCGGACATGCCCCTGCGTCGGCCATGAATGGACGATTCTCGGGCGCGGGAGCGATGCCGGTGGTCGCCGCAACCGCGCACAAGGGCGATGTGAAAGTCGAGCTTGACGCGCTCGGCACGGTGACGCCGCTGGCTAACGTCACCGTGCGCACGCAGATCGCGGGCCAGTTGATGCAGGTCGGGTTTCGCGAGGGGCAGGTCGTGCGCAAGGGCGATTTTCTCGCGCAGATCGATGCCCGGCCCTATGAAGCTGCGCTGGAACAGGCGCAGGGTGAACTGGCGCGCGACCAGGCACTGCTCAGTGAGGCCAGATTGAATCTTCAGCGCTATGAAACGCTCTACGCGCAGGATTCGATCGCGAAGCAGCAGGTGGATACGCAGCAGTCGCTGGTGCAGCAGTACGAGGGCACGGTCAAGATCGATCAGGCGCAGATCGGCGTGGCCACGCTCAACATCGGCTATTGCCACGTCACCGCCCCGGTCGCCGGGCGCGTTGGTCTGCGCCAGGTCGATGCCGGCAACTATGTACAGACCGGCGACAGCAATGGTCTGGTCGTGCTGACACAGCTACAGCCGATTTCGGTAATTTTCACGGTTCCCGAAGACAATGTGCCGCAGATCCTGGATCGCATGCACAGCGGCGCCACGCTGGACGTGACGGCTTATGACCGCAGCAGTACGAATGAGCTTGCGGACGGCAAGCTGCTGGCCATCGACAACCAGGTCGATCCCACGACCGGCACCGTGAAATTGCGCGCTGAGTTCGGCAACAAGGATCTGGCGCTGTTTCCCAACCAGTTCGTCAATGCCAGATTGCTGATTGACACGCTGCACGATGTCATCGTGATCCCCAATGCGGCTGTCCAGCGCGGCACGCCGGGAACCTATGTATATCTGATCAAGCCGGACAATACCGTCACGGCCAGGCCGGTCACGCTGGGCCCGGTGGACGGCGAGCAGGTTGCGATTACCGCCGGCCTCAAAGCAGGGGACGTGGTGGTCGTCGATGGCGCCGACAAGCTCAAGGACGGCGCCAAAATTGCGCTGCCCGCAGCAGCCACTGACGACAGCGGCAAAGCCGGGCAGGGCGCACCGTCGCATCAGCACACGCGAAAGGGTACGTAATGGAGCATTGCTCAGGTCAGCGCGATCTTTGATGCCGCTCGCATGAACCCCTCGCGTATCTTCATCCTACGGCCGGTGGCCACTTCGCTGCTGATGGTGGCGATCATGCTGGTCGGTCTGGTCGCGTTCCGCTTCCTGCCGCTCTCGGCCCTGCCGGAAGTCGATTACCCGACGATCCAGGTGCAGACCTTTTATCCTGGCGCCAGTCCCGATGTGATGACTTCGGTGGTCACGGCACCGCTGGAGCGCCAGTTCGGACAGATGCCGGGGCTGAACCAGATGTCGTCGATCAGTTCCGGCGGCGCATCTGTCATCACGCTGCAATTCAGTCTCGATCTCAGCCTCGATATTGCCGAGCAGGAAGTGCAGGCCGCGATCAATGCTTCCGGCAATCTTTTGCCCTCGGATCTGCCGGCGCCACCGATCTATGCCAAGGTCAATCCGGCCGACGCGCCGATCCTGACTCTCGCGGTGACTTCCAAGACCTTGCCGCTGACGCAGGTCGAGGATCTCACCGATACGCGCCTGGCTCAGAAGATTTCGCAACTGCCCGGCGTCGGCCTGGTCAGTCTTAGCGGAGGCCAGCGGCCGGCGGTGCGGATACGCGCAAAGCTGCGGCAGCTTGCCGCGTACGGACTGAATATCGACGACCTGCGCACGACTATAAGCAACGCCAACGTCAACACGCCGAAAGGCAATTTTGATGGCCCGACGCGTTCCTACACGATCAATGCCAACGACCAGTTGAAGTCGGCCGCCGAGTACGGAAATCTTGTCGTCGCCTACAAGAGCGGGGCCGCCGTGAGATTGAGCGACGTTGCCGATATCGTCGACAGCGCCGAAAACACCAAGTTGGGTGCGTGGATGAACACCGTGCCGGCGGTGATCGTCAATGTGCAGCGCCAGCCCGGCGCGAATGTGATTGCTGTGGTGAACGGCATCACCGCACTGCTGCCGTCGCTGAAAAGCGCACTGCCCGCGTCGGTCGATGTCGCGGTGCTGACCGATCGCACGACCACGATCCGCGCCTCCGTGCACGATGTCGAGTTCGAGTTGATGCTTGCCGTTGCGCTGGTTGTTTTCGTGATCTTCCTGTTCCTGCGCGATCTACCGGCCACGATCATTCCCAGCCTATCGGTGCCGCTGTCGCTGGTCGGCACGTTTGGAGTCATGTACCTGGCCGGGTTCAGCCTCAACAACCTGTCGCTGATGGCCTTGACGATCGCGACCGGATTCGTCGTCGACGACGCCATCGTCATGATCGAGAACATCGCGCGGTATATCGAAGCGGGCGAGCCACCCCTGCAGGCGGCTTTGAAAGGCGCGAAGCAGATCGGCTTCACCATCGTATCGCTGACGATTTCGCTGATTGCGGTGCTGATTCCGCTGTTGTTCATGGGCGATGTAGTTGGGCGTTTATTCCGTGAATTCGCGATTACGCTGGCGGTCACGATTCTGATCTCGGCAGTCGTGTCACTGACTCTTGTGCCGATGATGTGCGCGAAGCTGCTGCGGCAGCATCCGCAGTCGGAGCGGAGCTCCATTGCACGCACGACGCAGCACTGGTTTGATGAAGTCATCCGCGGCTACGGCCGCATGCTGACCTGGGTGCTCGATCACGAAAGACTGACCGTACTGGTGGCTCTCGGCACGTTTGTGCTGACGGCCCTGCTTTATGTGGTGATCCCGAAAGGCTTTTTCCCGGTACAGGATACCGGCCTGATCCAGGGTATTTCCGAAGCTTCGCAGTCGGTGTCTTATGCGGCGATGGCCACGCGACAGGAAGCGCTAGCCGCGGCGATACTCAAAGACCCGGATGTGGTCAGCCTGTCATCCTTTATCGGCGTGGACGGCACCAACAATACGCTCAACAGTGGGCGCTTCCTGATCAACCTGAAGCCCAAGGCGCAGCGCAGTCTCAGCGCCAGCGACATCATCCGCAGACTGCAAAAGGAAATCGCAGGCGTTTCAGGCATCGCGCTGTACATGCAGCCGGTGCAGGATCTGTCACTCGACACCAGTGTCAGCCGCACGCAGTACCAGTTTGTGCTGGAGGACGCCAATCCCGATGAGCTCTCTGCCTGGGCATCGAAACTGGTCAGGCGGCTTTCAAGCCTGCCGCAATTCGAGGATGTCGCCAGCGACCAGGAGGAGCATGGCCTGGCCGCCTACGTCACGATCGACCGAGACACCGCCGCGCGCTTCGGCATCACGGCGGCGACGGTCGATAACGCGCTGTATGACGCTTTCGGCCAGCGCATCGTCTCGACGATTTTCACGCAGTCCAACCAGTATCGCGTGATACTGGAAGCGGAGACTGCGCCTCAGCAGTATGTGCAGTCGCTGACCTCGGTCTACCTGCCTTCCGCCGCAGGCGGTCAGGTGCCGCTGTCGGCCATTGCCACCTTTACCGAGAAGCCGGTCAGTCTGCAGACCGGGCATCTCGGTCAGTTTCCGGCCACCGCCATTTCGTTCAACCTGGCCCGGAACGTTTCGCTGGGCGAGGCGGTTGACCAGGTGAAACAGGCCGAAAAGGGCATCGGCATGCCGGCCAGCGTCATGACCAGTTTCCAGGGCGCGGCGCTGGCATTTCAGGCCTCCCTGGGCAACGAACTGTTCCTGATCCTGGCCGCGGTCATGACGATGTACATCGTTCTTGGCGTTCTTTACGAGAGCTACATCCATCCGGTCACGATACTTTCCACTCTGCCGTCAGCGGGTGTCGGCGCACTGCTGGCGCTGATGTTGTCGGGGAATGATCTGGGCATCATCGCGATCATCGGCATCGTGCTGTTGATCGGCATCGTCAAGAAGAACGCGATCATGATGATCGACTTTGCGCTCGATGCGGAGCGCAATGAGGGCAAGCCACCGCGCGAGGCGATCTACCAGGCCTGTCTGCTGCGCTTCCGCCCGATCATGATGACCACCATGGCCGCGCTATTTGCCGCTCTGCCGCTGATGTTCGGTACTGGTGTCGGGTCCGAACTGCGCCATCCGCTGGGCATCAGCATCGTCGGCGGACTCATTGTCAGCCAGGTTCTGACTCTGTTCACGACGCCGGTTATCTACCTGGCCTTCGATCGCTTGGCGCGCAGATTCCGCCCCGGCTCGGGCGCGGCTGATGAAGCAGGGGCCGCCGGGGTGTCGCCGTGAATCTGTCCGCGCCGTTTATCGCCAGGCCGGTTGCGACGACGCTGCTGACGCTGGGCGTGGCGTTGGCGGGCGCCATTGCGTTTTCGCTGCTGCCGGTGTCGCCGCTGCCGCAGGTGGATTTCCCGACGATCTCGGTGCAGGCATCAATGCCGGGTGCCAGTCCTGAGGCCATGGCCAACAACGTCGCGACGCCGCTGGAGCGCCATCTCGGCCAGATAGCCGATGTCAGCGAGATGACCTCGTCCAGTTCGGTCGGCTCCACGCGCATCACCTTGCAGTTCGGGCTCGACCGGGACATCGACGGAGCCGCGCGCGACGTGCAGGCCGCGATCAACGCCGCGCGCGCCGATCTGCCGGCCAGCCTGCGCAGCAATCCGACCTACCGCAAGGTGAATCCTGCCGACGCGCCGATCATGGTTCTGGCTCTGACCTCGGACACCATGTCGCAAGGCCAGCTTTATGACGCCGCCTCGACCGTGCTGCAGCAGAAAATTTCGCAGATCGAGGGCATCGGCCAGGTCAACGTCGGTGGCAGCTCGCTCCCGGCGGTGCGCGCCGAACTAAATCCGCGCGCGCTGTTCAAGTATGGCATTGGACTCGAAGATGTCCGCGCGGCTTTGTCGGCGGCCAACGCCAACAGCCCCAAGGGCGCGATCGAGAGCGGTGACCGCCGCTGGCAGGTCTATACCAACGATCAGGCACGCACCGCGGATGAGTACCGTTCACTGCTGGTCGGCTACCGGAATGGTGCGGGGGTGCGACTGTCCGATGTCGCAAAGGTACAGGATTCGGTGGAGGACCTGCGCAACCAGGGTCTGGCCAATGGCAAACCCGCGGTTCTGCTGATCTTGTACCGACAGCCTGCCGCCAACATCATCAGCACGGTGGATCGGGTCGATGCCTTGCTGCCGGAACTGCGCGCGTCGATTCCCAGCGCCATCAATGTGCATGTGGCGCTGGATCGCACGACGACGATCCGTGCGTCGCTGCATGATGTCGAGCGTACGCTGACCATCGCCATCGTGCTGGTGATCCTGGTGGTGTTCCTGTTCCTGCGCAACTGGCGCGCCGCGATGATTCCCAGCGTGGCGGTGCCGGTGTCGCTGATCGGTACTTTCGGCGTGATGTATCTACTGGGTTACAGCCTCGACAATTTGTCGCTGATGGCGCTGACAGTTGCGGCCGGCTTCGTCGTCGACGATGCCATCGTCGTCCTGGAAAACATCTCGCGTCATATCGAAGGCGGCATGACACGCATGCAGGCTGCGCTGCTGGGCGCGCGAGAGGTGGGTTTCACTGTCGTGTCGATGAGCCTGTCGCTGATCGCGGTGTTCATCCCGATCCTGCTGATGGGCGGTATCGTGGGTCGCCTGTTCCGGGAATTCGCCGTGACCTTGTCGGTTGCGATCCTGATTTCCCTGGCTCTTTCGCTTACGACGACGCCGATGATGTGCGCGCGTCTGCTCAGGCAGGTGCCGCAGGAACCGAAGGCCGGCTCCCGCCTGCTCCGGTTCAGCCAGCGCAGCTTCGAGGGCCTTCATTACCGCTATAAAATGTCTCTGGCCTGGGCGCTGGATCACAGCCTGGCCGTGATGCTGATCCTGCTGGCGACGGTGTGTCTGAACATCTATCTGTTCGCAATCATCCCCAAGGGATTTTTCCCGCAGCAGGATACGGGCCGGATGATCGGCGGCATACAGGCCGACCAGAGCATTTCGTTTCAGGCGATGAAGCAGAAGCTGGTGGAGTTCGTGTCTATCGTGCAGCAGGATCCGGCAGTGGACAGCGTGACCGCCTTCACCGGCGGCAGCCGCACCAATTCCGGTTTCGTGTTTATATCGCTCAAGCCGCTTTCACAGCGCAAACTCTCCGCGGACCAGGTCATCGCGCGGCTGCGCGGAAAGCTGTCGAAAGTGGCGGGCGCCTCGCTGTTCTTGCAGGCCGTGCAGGACATCCGTGTCGGCGGGCGCCAGAGCAATGCGCAGTACCAGTACACCCTGCAGGCGGACACGCTGGACGAGCTGCGCACCTGGACGCCGAAGCTGACCGCGGCGCTGCAGCACGACCCGAATTTTAGCGACGTGAATTCCGACCAGGAAGACAAAGGACTGGAAATAGACCTGAAAATC
This sequence comes from Stenotrophobium sp., assembly GCA_050740055.1. Lineage (GTDB taxonomy): Bacteria > Pseudomonadota > Gammaproteobacteria > Nevskiales > Nevskiaceae > Stenotrophobium. The sequence continues at coordinate 9,267 of JBOICL010000430.1, read as the reverse complement.
GATCGCGCGACAGCGTCACGCTTGGGCCTTACCACCAGCCAGATCGACAACACGCTGTATGACGCTTTCGGACAGCGCCAGGTTTCAACGATCTTCAACCCGCTGAATCAGTATCACGTCATCATGGAAGTCGCGCCGCAGTTCTGGCAAAGCCCGGAAACCCTCAAGGAAATTTATGTCAGCACTTCCGGAGGTGCAGTCAAGGGCACGCAGGGCACGAATGCGGTCGCTGGTACCAGCATTCCGGGAAAACGGGCCGCATCGGGTGCGAGCAGCGCCAGTGCAGTCGCCAGCGATACCGCGCGTAATCTCAGATCCAACCAGCTTGCGAATTCCGGCAAGGGCGCGGCGTCCAGCGGTGCGGCGGTCAGCACCAGTACGGAAAAAATGGTGCCGCTGGCGGCTTTCAGCAGCTTCGGCCCCGGAACGACGCCGCTGGCAGTCAACCATCAGGGGCATTTCGTCGCCGGTACGATTTCGTTCAATCTGCCGCCGGGCAAGTCGCTGAGCGACGCCGTGGCGGCGATGAATCAGGTGGCTAACCGCATCGGCATGCCGATCTCGGTGCATGGCAGTTTCCAGGGTACGGCGCAGGCGTTCCAGCAATCGCTGAACAACGAACCGCTGCTGATCCTGACGGCGCTGCTGGCGGTATATATCGTGCTCGGCGTGCTGTACGAAAGCTACATACACCCGGTCACGATCCTGTCCACGCTGCCGTCCGCCGGGGTCGGCGCGGTGCTGGCGTTGCTGGTCTGCGGCGCGGAGTTCAGCATCATTGCGCTGATCGGCGTGATCCTGCTGATCGGCATCGTAAAGAAGAACGCGATCATGATGATTGACTTTGCCATCGCCGCGGAACGCGATCAGGGAATGAACCCGCGCGACGCGATTTATCAGGCCTGCCTGCTGCGTTTCCGCCCCATCATGATGACCACGATGGCGGCGTTGCTGGGTGCGTTGCCGTTGGCGATCGGGTTTGGCGACGGCGCCGAACTGCGCCGGCCGCTGGGCATTTCCATAGTCGGCGGATTGATGGTCAGCCAGGTATTGACGCTCTACACCACGCCGGTGGTTTATCTGACGCTGGACCGTCTGCGCCTGTGGTGCCAGCGCAAATGGCGAGGCGACGGCAGGCATACCGTGCTGGGAGCAGGCGCATGAGCCGGAAAAATCCAATGTCGAATATGCGAAAACTTGCAGGACGGAGTGTCGTGGAGCGGGTGAGATGGATGCGTACACGAAACCTGGCTGCCGCTGGATTCATGGTTTTGCTTGCGGCGGGACTTATGAGCTCCTGCGCCGTAGGCCCCGATTATCAGCGTCCTGAGTTCAAGATTCCGGCCGGGTATAAGGAAAAGGCGCAGGACGGCTGGAAGCCGGGCCAGCCGCAGGACACCACGAATCGCGGAGCCTGGTGGGTGATCTACAAGGATCCAGTGCTGGATGGGCTGGAACAGCAGGTCGACATTTCCAACCAGAACCTGAAAGCGGCCGAGGCGGCATACCGGCAGTCGCGCACCGTGGTGCAGGCAGCGCGGGCGAGTTTCTTCCCGGTGATCTCACTGGACGCGGCTGCCTCACGCGCGCACAGCGGCGGTTCCGGCGGCGTCAGGGTGCAGAATCAGTACGGCCTGTCGGCTGGCGCGAGCTGGGAGCCTGACCTGTGGGGAAGGATACGACGGACGGTCGAAAGCGATGTTGCCGGTGCGCAAGCCAGCGCCGCCGACCTCGCTTCGGCGCGGCTTTCCGCCCAGGCGCAACTGGCGACGGACTACTTTGAGTTACGCGTCGCCGATGAACTCAAGCGTTTGCTCGACGGCACGGTTACGGCTTACACGCGGTCGCTGGCCATCACTCAAAACCAGTACGCGGCCGGCATCGTTGCCAAGACGGATGTGATAACGGCGGAAACACAACTGAAGAGCGCGCAGGCGCAGGTTATCAACACCGGCGTGCAGCGCGCGCAACTGGAGCATGCCATCGCGGTGCTGACCGGAAAACTGCCAGCCGAGTTTTCGCTGGAGCCAGCAACACTGTCAGACAGCGTGCCGGACATTCCGCCGGGTGTACCTTCGACATTGCTGGAACGGCGTCCCGATATTGCGAGCGCCGAGCGCCAGGTCGCCGCGGCAAACGCGCAGATCGGCGTTGCCATTTCTGCGTATTTCCCCGACCTGACCTTATCGGGCTCCTATGGCTATCAGAGTTCGGCGATCAGCGAACTGCTGAAGGCGCCGAGCCTGGTCTGGTCCGTGGGGCCACAACTGGCAGCCACGCTGTTCGATGCCGGTTTGCGCAGTGCGCAGGTCGCTGGTGCGCGTGCCGCCTACGATCAGCGCGTAGCGGTTTATCGGCAGACGGTGCTGAGCGGATTCCAGCAGGTCGAGGATGCGCTGGCGGCTCAACGCCTGCTCGCGCAGCAGGCGGCAGTCCAGCGGAGCGCGGTGGAATTGGCACAGCAGGCGGAACAGTTGACTCTCAACCAGTACAAGGCGGGAACAGTAGCCTATAGCAGCGTCGTGCAGGCGCAGGTCATCTCGCTCGGCAACCAGCAGAGCGCGCTTGCGATCCGCCAGGCGCAACTGGCCGCCAGCGTTGATCTGATCACGGCACTCGGCGGCGGCTGGGATGTTTCGCAACAGCCTGATACCGGTGTTGCGGGCGAGGCTGCGCCAACCGCTGCCAAGCGTTAAGCGCTGTCGTAAAATGTTCCCTCGACGGTGCATACGGTCATAGCCTGAGCTAGTGCCCCGCACTAGATTGTCGTCATGGATATTCGCAGCGAGGCAGCTATGGAATTGCACGAAAACCCGGCCCATCCGATCACTCCGCGACGCGGGCCCGACTTTGATCTGGACGGCGATATTCCGAAATACTGGCTGGACGGCGACGCCTTCAAGTCGCGCTTCTTCGATGCCATGTCGATCCTGTTTCCGGAAGGCGAAAAATTTTTCATCACCTGCGTGCGCGATTACCGCGATCAAGTCACCGATCCGCGCTTGCAGGTGCAGGTGAAGGATTTCATCTACCAGGAAGGCCAGCACGGCATGGTGCACTCGCAGTTCAACAATCGCCTGAAGCGGCAGGGCATCGCCGTCGATAACATCCTCGAACGGCAGAAGGGCATCATGTTCGGCTTCTTCCGCAAATACTTTTCGCGCAAGTTCACGCTAGGGCAGACCGCCGCGGCTGAGCACATGACCGCGCTGATGGCGCACGGATTTTTCAGCAAGGGTGGCTTGCTCGACAATGCCGACCCACGTGTGCGCGCCATGTACGCCTGGCATGCGATCGAGGAAATCGAGCACAAGGCGGTGGCTTACGACGTGCTCAAGAATGTGGCGAAGGCGAGCTATTTCACCCGCATCCTCAGTTTCATGCTGGTGACCTTCACCTTCCCATTCCATGTGTTCATGATCATGCGGCACATGTTCAAGATCGACGGCGTCAAAAACCGTCTGGGCGTCTGGCTGCGTGGCCTGTGGTGGCTGTACGGGCCGGGCGGCTTGTACATGAGCCTGATGCCGCATTACCTGGCGTATTTCGTGCCCGGCTTCCATCCGTGGAAACATGGCGACCTGAATATTTATCAGGTCTGGGTGGACACCTACACCAAAACCCATGGCGATGCCATTGCGGCGGGTGATGCGGTGGGGCTTGCGTCCAGAAGTGCAGTCGCGGCCTGATCTGATAGCGGCGGGCATTGGTTCAGGCAGAGATTAGATGGCGGAAATGACTTGTTGCGCTGTACTGCTTATGGATCTCCAGCATGACTTCCTCGGTGCTGAAGGTAGTCGCCTGCCAGTACAGTCCGACGACGCTGCTGCCGTTATTGGCGCCGCAAATGCCATTCTTAGCAAGCAAGCGTTGGCACATGCGATACCTGTCCTGGTTGTAAACCAGTTCCCCGTGACAGATCGGCTTGCAAACCTCTTTCGCAATGGCGCTGCCGTCGCAGGCACACCTGGCGCAAACCTTGATGCGCGTATTCAGAGTACTGGTCAGGCTAAGGTGATCATCAAAGCGAGTTCCAGCGCGTTCACAAACCCCGAACTCGACCGCTATCTTCAAGCCGGGAAAATCACCGATCTCTATGTTATGGGTGTTTTCGCTGAAGGTTGTGTGCGCGCTACCGTTTTTGATGCAAGGCGGCGAGGCTACAGCGTTCACGTTATCGCTGACGCAATTGCCAGCAGTGCATCATGGAAGAAGCGTTTCGCGCTCTGGGCAATGAAGCGCGTAGGTGTCAACATCACATCGTCAGTCTTTGCCTTTACTGCTTCCTAACCTTTCCATCTAAGGCCCCTTCTTCGGCAAGCCTTGTTGGCTCCGACGGTCGCACATGTCAAGCGGACGAATTCCGCTTTTCGAAGCGGCGTCAACTGTCTCCGTCCGCCTCTCTCGCGTTAAACTTCGCGAAACCAGAGAGGGGAAGCACTCATGAGCGAAACATTTGATGTCGTCGTCGTCGGTGGCGGTCCCGGCGGTTATCCCTGCGCGATCCGTGCGGCCCAGCTTGGGCTCAAGACCGCCTGCATCGACAGCTGGCTGAATCGCGACAACACGCCGGCCTTTGGCGGAACCTGCCTCAATGCCGGCTGCATTCCGTCCAAGGCTCTGCTCGAATCCTCCGAGAACTATCACCGCGCGCAGCATGAGTTTGCTGCGCATGGCATCGGCGTGCAGGGTCTGAGCCTCGACCTCGTGAAGATGCAGACACGCAAGACCGCGGTGTCGCGTTCGCTGACCTCCGGTATCAAGACTCTGTTCAAGGCCAACGGCGTCACCGGCTTTGAAGGCTTCGGCAAACTGCTGGGCAATGGCCAGGTGGAATTCAAATCGCACAGCGGCGAAACCAAGACGCTGACCGCCAAGCACATCGTCATCGCCACCGGCTCCGAGCCGGTGAATCTCAGCAAGATCGCGCCCTTCGATGGCGACAGGATTGTTGATTCCTGGGGTGCGCTGGATTTCACCGCAGTGCCCAAGCGTCTTGGCATCATCGGCGCCGGCGTGATCGGCGTCGAGCTGGGCAGCGTGTGGAGCCGGCTCGGCGCCAAGACCGTGATCCTCGAAGCGCTGCCGGGTTTCCTGCCGATGGTCGATGCGGCGGTATCGCGCGAAGCGCTGCGCCAGTTCACCAAGCAGGGACTGGACATCCGTCTAGGCGCCAAGGTGCTGTCGGCCAAGCTTGGCAAGAGCGGCGTGACGGTGGAATACGAAACCGAGGGCGCGAAGAAAACCGAAGAGTTCGACAAGCTGATTGTCGCCGTCGGCCGCCGTCCCTATACCAAGGGCCTGAATGCCGAAGCCGTGGGCGTGCAGATCGACGAACGCGGCTTCGTCAAGGCGGACACGCACAACTACAAGACCAATGTGCCGGGCATCTATGCGGTCGGCGATGTCATCGGCGGCGCGATGCTGGCGCATAAGGGCATCGAGGAAGGCGTGGCCTTGGCCGAGCAGCTTGCTGGCCATCACACGCAGGTCAACTACAAGACCGTGCCGTCGGTGATCTATACCGCGCCGGAAGTCGCCTGGGTGGGCCTGTCCGAAGAGCAGGCCAAGGCCGCGGGCCACGAGGTCAAGACCGGCAGCGGCCCGTTCGCCGCTTCCGGCCGCGCCAAGGCGATGGAGCAGGCGGTGGGCACGATCAAGATCATCGCGGACGCCAAGACCGACCGCATCCTAGGCGTGCACATGTGCGGCCCCTATGTTTCGGAGCTGCTGGCGGAGGCAGTGCTGGGCATGGAATTCGCCGCGACCTGCGAAGACGTGGCACTGACCATGCACGCGCATCCTTCGCTGTCGGAAACCTTCCACGAGGCTGTGCTGTCTGTTGACGGGCGTGCGATCCACGCCGTCAACAAAGTGAAGAAATGAAGTATAATCTCCACGGAAGACAACATATCCTCAAAGGTGAACCGATGAAAACAGCATTAGCGGGTCTTGGCTTTGCACTGGCGGTTGCGTCGTTTCCTTCGCACGCCGAAATTCTCGATCTCAATATCAGTAGCAACGCGGTGCGCGGGGATTTTTCCGGGCCGATTTCGCGGGTTCTGCCGGGCACGGTGGGTCAATATGATTTCGGCGTGATTTCGCGCCCGCACAATTCCAACAACCTGTTCGAGGCACACGGCGGCCTACTGCTGACCGGCGATGCTGGCCTCAATGGCGTCGATCTTGCTGCGGGCCTGGGTGGCCGCCTGCTCTACATCGGCCTTGACCATAACCACGGCGGCGCGTTTGCGCTTGGCGGCCAGGCTGAAGCGCGCCTTCCCAGCTACAACCGCCTGGGGCTTTCCGGCTACTCCTATTTCGCGCCCTCGGTCACATCCTTCAGCGACATCAACCGCTACTGGGAAAACGGCATCGCGGTGGATTACGAAGTGATCCACGGCGGCAACGTCTATCTGGGCTACCGCAACCTGCGACTGGATGTCCGCAACGGCGGCTCCATTTCCGCCGACAATGGCTTCAATGTCGGATTCCGTCTTAAGTTCTGAGCTTCAACAGCGTGCCGGTGATGGCCCATGGGTAGAGGTCCGAGTATTGAAGGCCGCAAGAACGCTGAAGACAGCAAGCGCGGCAAGCTGTTCACCAAGCTGATCCGCGAGATCACCGTCGCCGCGCGCCAGGGCGGCGGCGATCCGCATACCAATGCGAGGCTGCGCCTGTGCATGGACAAGGCGCTGTCGGCCAACATGACCAAGGACACCATCGAGCGCGCGATCAAGCGCGGCTCCGGCGAGGCCGGTGCGGACCACCTCGAAGAAATCCGCTACGAGGGCTACGCGCCCGGCGGCATCGCCATTCTCGTCGACTGCATGACCGACAACCCCACGCGCACCGTGGCGGAAGTGCGGCACTGCTTCACCAAGCATGGCGGGCACTTGGGCGCGTCGGGGTCGGTGGGTTATCTGTTTCACCGGCTCGGACACATTACGCTGGACATTCACGCCAATCCCACGCTGGAAGACAAGATCCTGGAAGTGGCGCTGGACGCTGGCGCGGATGATGTGCTCAGCGCGGACGGCTCCGCCGAAGTGCTGACCGCGCCGGATCATTTCGAGGCGGTGAAGAAAGCTCTCGAAGCCGCAGGGCTCAAGCCGGTGCAGGCCGACATCGCCATGCGTCCCGCAACCAAGGTGGTGGCCGGTGACCATGCCGGTGCCGTCACGGCCCTGCTCGAATGGCTGGAAGAACTGGACGACGTGCAGAACGTGTACAGCAACGCCGACCTGGGCGCGGCTTGACCCGCATCCTCGGCATAGACCCCGGCTCCCGCTACACCGGCTACGGCGTCATTGAATCCGCCGCCGGCAAGAATCGCCATGTCGCGAATGGCCGCATCAACGCGACCATTGGTGAAATGCCGGAGCGCCTGCTGAAAATCCTCAACGGTCTCGGCGAAGTCATCCGCGAATACCAGCCGCAGGAAGTGGCGATCGAGGAGACCTTCGTCAACCGCGTCAACGCCGGCAGCGCGCTGATCCTGGGGCAGGCGCGCGGCGCGGCGATCTGCGCGGCGGCGCAGGCGGGACTGCCGGTCGCCGAGTACGCGGCCGCGCAGGTCAAACTCGCCATCGCCGGCAACGGCCGCGCGGAAAAGCTCCAGATCCAGCACATGGTCAAGGTGCTGCTCAACCTGCGCGAAGCGCTGGTTGCTGACGCCTCCGACGCGCTGGCGGTGGCGCTGACCCACGCGCATGTGCGTTCCACTAAACTTCGTGCGGGTATCGCATTGAACAAGGCGTGGGGATGATCGGCCGCATCACCGGAAAACTGGTTTCCAAACACCCGCCGCAACTGCTGGTGGACGTGATGGGCGTGGGCTACGAACTTGAAGCGCCGATGTCCACGTTCTACAAGCTGCCGGCGGCGGGCGAAAACGTGACGCTGCTGACGCACCTGACCGTGCGCGAGGATGCGCACCTGCTGTTCGGCTTCGCCACGCAGGCCGAGAAGAATCTGTTCCGCGAACTGATCAAAATTTCCGGCGTTGGCCCCAAGCTGGCGCTGGGCGTGCTCTCAGGCATCAGCGTCGAGGATTTCTGGGCCGCGATGCACGCGGGTGACAGCGCGCGGCTGGTGAAGCTGCCAGGCATCGGCAAAAAAACCGCCGAGCGCCTGCTGGTCGAAATGCGCGACAAGGCGGGCGCGGTGAATGCCGCCGGATTGCCGGGCGCGTCCGTCGCGCCGGTTGGCCCGTTGCAGGAAGCGCGTTCGGCGCTTACCGCACTTGGCTACAAGCCGGTTGAAATCCAGCGCTTCACCGAAGCGGTTTATAAAGACGGCATGAGCACCGAACAGATCATTCAGGAAGCGCTCAAGCGCGCCGTGCGATGAGCGAACCCGATCGCATCATTTCCGCCAAGGCGGCGACGGACGAAGACCGCATCGACCGCGCGATCCGCCCGCACCGGCTCGTGGATTATGTTGGGCAACCGGCGGTCAAGGAGCAGATGGGCATCGCCATCGAGGCCGCGCGGCGCCGTACCGAGGCGCTGGACCATGTGCTGATTTTTGGGCCGCCGGGCCTGGGAAAGACGACGCTGGCACACATTCTCGCGGAGGAGATGGGCGTCAACCTGCGTCAGACTTCCGGCCCTGTGCTGGAGCGCGCGGGCGATCTCGCCGCGCTGCTCACCAACCTGGAGCCGCGCGACATCCTGTTCGTGGACGAAATTCACCGCCTGTCGCCAGTGGTCGAAGAAGTGCTGTACCCGGCGATGGAGGACTACCAGCTCGACATCATGATTGGCGAGGGCCCGGCCGCGCGTTCGATACGACTCGACCTGCCGCCGTTCACGCTGGTCGGCGCGACCACGCGCGCGGGTGCGCTCACCAGCCCGCTGCGTGACCGCTTCGGCATCGTGCAGCGGCTAGAGTTCTACTCGGTGGAAGATCTCACGCGCATTGTCACGCGCTCGGCGGGCATCCTCAAGGCAAGGGTCGAGGGCAATGGCGCGGCCGAGATCGCCAAGCGTTCGCGCGGCACGCCGCGCATCGCCAACCGCCTTCTGCGGCGCGTGCGCGATTATGCGGAAGTGCGCGGGCAGGGCGTCATCACCGGGGCGATTGCGGGCGAAGCGCTAAAAATGCTTAATGTCGATGCTAACGGTTTCGACCTGATGGACCGCAAACTGCTGCTGATGCTGATCGAGCGTTTCGACGGCGGGCCGGCCGGCGTGGACAACCTCGCGGCGGCCATCGGCGAGGCACGCGACACCATCGAAGACGTGATCGAGCCCTACCTGATCC
>JBOICL010000429.1:0-6806 GCA_050740055.1 Stenotrophobium sp. | reverse complement strand
GCCATCCTCATGGGCACGATGAAGGCACCCATCGGCAAGTTCGTCCGCACCATGGCCGAGCCGGCCGCGAAGTTCGTGCGCACCGTGAAAGCGGTCGCCGACAGCCGGAGCACTGCTCCGGCGCCGGTCGCAGAGTAATTCATTTCCCGATCAAGCTTTACTGATTTTTCACAATTTTTGGAGTTTTGAACATGGCTACGAAAGAAGAAATTCTTGACGCGATTTCGAAGATGTCCGTGATGGACATCGTTGAACTGGTCAAGATGATGGAAGACAAGTTCGGCGTCACCGCCGCTGCTGCCGCTGGTCCCGCTGCCGGTCCCGCTGCTGCTGCCGCTCCGGCTGCTGAAGCGAAGACCGAGTTCACCGTTGTCCTGGCAGGCGTTGATCCCGCCAAGAAGGTCAACGTCATCAAAGTCGTCCGCGAAATCACCGGCCTGGGCCTGAAGGAAGCCAAGGACCTGGTCGAAGGCGCGCCGCAGACCGTGAAGGATGGCGTGGCCAAGGCCGACGCCGAAGCGATGAAGAAGAAGCTCGAAGAGGGCGGCGCCAAGGTCGAGTTGAAGTAAGACCTTGCTGCTGACCGCTGTATGCAATACCGGCAAAGGCTTGGAGCCACGGCCCCCGGCCTTTGGCCGTTCTTTTCAGTTCCGAGCGCTCAGTGCTGAGTGCTAAGTAAAGCCGCTCACCCGGCACTTAGCATTCAGCACTTGGCACTCAAGTTTCAAGAGGGTTTTATATGACCTACTCGTACACCGAGAAAAAGCGCATCCGCAAGGACTTCAGCAAGCTGAAGGAAACCTTGGAGATCCCCTATCTGCTGGCCACCCAGCTCGACTCGTATCGCGAGTACCTGCAGCAGGACATACAGCCGGCCAAGCGCCGCGACTCCGGCCTGCAGGCTTCGTTCAAGTCGGTGTTCCCGATGGTGTCGTACAACGGCGCCGCCGCGCTGGAGTTCGTCAAGTACCGCCTCGACGAGCCGGTGTTCGAAGAGAAGGAATGCCGCGTGCGTGGCATGACCTACGCTGCGCCGGTCAAAGTCACGGTCAAGCTGGTGATCTTCGACCGCGAGACCAAGGAAAAGCGCGTCAAGGAAGTGCGCGAGCAGGAAGTCTATCTCGGCGAAATGCCGCTGATGACCGGCAACGGCACCTTCGTCATCAACGGCACCGAGCGCGTCGTGGTGAGCCAGCTGCACCGTTCGCCCGGCGTGTTCTTCGATCACGACAAGGGCAAGACCAACAGCTCCGGCAAGCTGCTCTACAGCGCGCGCATCATCCCGTACCGCGGCTCCTGGCTGGACTTCGAGTTCGACCCGAAGGACAACCTGTTCGTGCGTATCGACCGCCGCCGCAAGCTGCCGGCCACCATCCTCCTGCGCGCGCTGGGCTACGACAACCAGCAGATGCTGGAGATGTTCCACGACCTCAACACCTTCAAGCTGGAAGACGAAGGCGCGAGTCTCGAACTCGTCGCCGAGCGCCTCAAGGGCGAGAAGGCGCAGTTCGACATCAAGGACGGCAAGAAGCTGCTGGTGGAGCAGGGCAAGCTGATTACCGCCCGCCACATCAAGCTGATCCAGGAAGCCGGTCTCAAGCGCCTGGAAGTGCCGGATGCCTATCTCACTGGAAAAATTCTGGCGCGCGACCTGGTGAACAAGGACACCGGCGAAGTGCTGGCTGCCGCCAACACCGAGATCACCGAGGCGCTGCTGCCCAAGCTGCGCGCGGCCAAGATCAAGGAACTGCCCACGCTCTACGTCAACGACGTGGACAAGGGCCCCTACGTTTCCACCACGCTCAACATTGACCCCAGCCGCACGCGCCTTGAGGCGCTGGTCGAAATCTACCGCATGATGCGCCCCGGCGAGCCGCCGACCAAGGACGCCGCCGAGTCGCTGTTCGAGGGCCTGTTCTTCGCGCCGGAGAAGTACGACCTCTCCGCCGTCGGTCGCATGAAGTTCAACCGCCGCCTGCGCCGCGAAGCCATCACCGGCTCCGGTGTGCTGAGCAAGGAAGACATCGTCGCGGTGATGAAGCAGATCATCGCCATCCGCAACGGCGAAGACCAGACCGACGATATCGACCACCTCGGCAACCGCCGCATCCGCGCGGTCGGCGAGATGGCCGAGAACGTGTTCCGCACCGGCCTGGTGCGCGTCGAGCGCGCGGTGCGCGAGCGCCTGGCGCTGGCCGAGGCCGAGAACTTGTTTCCGCAGGATCTCATCAACGCCAAGCCGGTCGGCGCCGCGATCAAGGAGTTCTTCGGCTCCTCGCAGCTGTCGCAGTTCATGGATCAGAACAACCCGCTGTCCGAGATCACCCACAAGCGCCGCGTTTCCGCGCTGGGGCCGGGCGGCCTGACCCGCGAACGCGCGGGCTTTGAAGTCCGCGACGTGCATCCTACGCACTACGGCCGCGTCTGCCCGATCGAGACGCCTGAAGGCCCGAACATCGGCCTGATCAACTCGCTGGCCTGCTACGCACGCACCAACGAGTATGGCTTTCTCGAAACCGCTTACCGCAAGGTCGTGGACGGCAAGGTCACGGACCAGGTGGATTACCTGTCCGCGATCGAAGAGGGCCGCTACGTCATCGCCCAGGCCAATTCTGAACTGGATGCGAAGAACCACTTCAAGGCGGATCTGGCCTCGGTGCGTTACCAGAACGAATTCACCATGGTCACGCCGGACAAGATTCAGTACATGGACGTGTCGCCGCGTCAGATCGTGTCGGTGGCTGCCGCGCTGATCCCGTTCCTCGAGCACGACGACGCCAACCGCGCGCTGATGGGCTCGAACATGCAGCGCCAGGCGGTGCCGACGCTGCGCTCCGACAAGCCGCTGGTCGGCACCGGCGTCGAACGCCGTGTCGCCATGGACTCCGGCAACGCCATCGTCGCCAAGCGCGGCGGCGTGGTCGACAAGGTCGATGCCTCGCGCATCGTAGTGCGCGTCAACGACGACGAGACCATCGCGGGCGAAGCCGGCGTGGACATCTACAACCTGGTCAAGTACACGCGTTCCAACCAGAACACCTGCATCAACCAGAAACCGATCGTGAAGCCGGGCGACCATGTCGCACGCAACGACGTCATCGCCGACGGCCCGTCCACCGACCTCGGCGAGCTGGCGCTGGGACAGAACATGCTCATCGCGTTCATGCCCTGGAACGGCTACAACTTCGAGGACTCCATCCTCATCTCCGAACGCGTGGTGGAGGAAGACCGCTTTACCACCATCCACATCGAGGAGCTGACCTGCGTCGCCCGCGAAACCAAGCTGGGTTCGGAAGAAATCAGCGCAGACATTCCCAACGTCAACGAAGCCGCCCTGCGCAAGCTGGACGAGTCCGGCATCGTCTACATCGGCGCGGAAGTGAAGGCGGGCGACATCCTGGTCGGCAAGGTCACGCCCAAGGGCGAGACCCAGCTCACGCCGGAGGAAAAACTGCTGCGCGCGATCTTCGGCGAGAAGGCCTCCGACGTGAAGGACACCGGCCTGCGCGTGCCGGCCGGCATGGACGGCACCATCATCGACGTGCGCGTGTTCACCCGCGAAGGCGTGAAGAAGGACAAGCGCGCGCTGTCGATCGAAGAGTCCGAACTGGCTGAGGTGCGCAAGGACCTCAACGACCAGATGCGCATCTTCGAGGACGACATCTACGATCGTCTGCGCAAGATCCTGCTGGGCAAGGTCGCCGACGGTGGTCCCAGCAAGCTGAAGAAGGGCAGCAAGGTCACAGCCGACTACCTGGACGAGCTGGAGCGCGACAAGTGGTTTGAAATCCGCCTGTCCGACGATGCCGTGCAGAACCAACTCGAAGCCGCCGCAAAACAGCTCAAGGACCAGAAGAGCTTCTTCGACGCGCGCTTCGAGAACAAGAAGCGCAAGATCACCGCCGGCGACGAGTTGTCTCCCGGCGTGCTGAAGATGGTCAAGGTGTACTTGGCCGTGAAGCGCCGCATCCAGCCGGGCGACAAGATGGCCGGACGTCACGGCAACAAGGGCGTTATTTCCCAGATCGTGCCGGTCGAAGACATGCCGCACATGGCCGACGGCACGCCGGTGGACATCGTGCTGAACCCGCTGGGCGTGCCCTCGCGCATGAACATCGGGCAGCTGCTCGAAGTGCATCTGGGCTGGGCCGCCAAGGGCATCGGCAAGAAGATCGACGAGATGCTGCGACAGCAGAAGGCGGTCGCCGAGCTGCGCAGGTTCCTCGCCAAGGTCTATGCCACCAAGGGTTCGCAGAAGGTCGAGTTGAACGAGTTCTCCGACGAGGAAATCGTCACGCTGGCGCGTAACCTCACCGGCGGCCTGCCGGTGGCGTCGCCGGTGTTCGACGGCGCCGCAGAGTCCGAGATCAAGGATCTGCTGGAGCTCGCCGGCCTGCCGCGCAACGGCCAGGCTGTGCTCACTGACGGTCGTACCGGCGACCAGTTCGCGCGTCCGGTCACGGTGGGCTACATGTACATGCTCAAGTTGAACCACCTGGTGGACGACAAGATGCACGCGCGTTCCACCGGCCCGTACAGCCTCGTCACCCAGCAGCCGCTCGGCGGCAAGGCGCAGTTCGGCGGCCAGCGCTTCGGCGAAATGGAGGTCTGGGCGCTGGAAGCCTATGGCGCGGCCTACACGCTGCAGGAAATGCTCACGGTCAAGTCGGACGACACCAACGGCCGCACGCGCATGTACAAGGCGATCGTCGATGGCGACCACCGCATGCACGCCGGCATGCCGGAGTCGTTCAACGTGCTGGTCAAGGAAATCCGCTCGATCGGTCTCAACATCGAACTGGAGCAGAACAAGTGACGTAGCCGCATCACGGCTACGGTCATTCCCGCGAAAGCGGGATCCAGTTTTGAAGAAAGTTTTTGGAGTCACACATGAAAGAACTATTCAATCTTCTGCGCAATCCCGAGGAAATCGAGGATTTCGACGCCATCAAGATCGGCCTGTCCTCACCGGAGACGGTGCGGTCCTGGTCCTTCGGCGAAGTGAAGAAGCCGGAGACCATCAACTACCGCACCTTCAAGCCGGAGCGTGATGGCCTGTTCTGCGCCAAGATCTTCGGGCCGATCAAGGACTATGAGTGCCTCTGCGGCAAGTACAAGCGCCTCAAGCATCGCGGCGTGGTTTGCGAGAAGTGCGGCGTCGAAGTCACCGTGGCCAAGGTGCGCCGCGAGCGCATGGGCCACATCGACCTCGCCTCGCCGGTTGCGCATATCTGGTTTCTGAAATCGCTGCCCAGCCGTATCGGCCTGCTGCTGGACATGCCGTTGCGCGCGATCGAGCGCGTGCTTTATTTTGAAGCCCATATCGTGGTCGATCCGGGTATGACCTCGCTGGAAAAGGGCCAGCTCCTGACCGAAGAGGATTACCTCAAGGCGGTCGAGGAAAACGGTGACGACTTTGACGCGCGCATGGGCGCCGAGGCCGTGCGTGACCTGCTCAAGGGCATCGACCTGCAGAAGGAAACCCTGCGCCTGCGTGAGGAACTGGCCGGCACCACCTCCGAAACCAAGATCAAGAAGCTCGGCAAGCGTCTCAAGCTGATCGAATACTTCATCTCCTCGCATAACAAACCAGAATGGATGGTGATGACCGTTCTCCCGGTCCTTCCTCCTGACCTCCGGCCTCTTGTTCCGCTGGACGGCGGCCGCTTCGCGACCTCCGATCTGAACGACCTGTATCGCCGCGTCATCAACCGCAACAACCGCCTCAAGCGTCTGCTGGAACTGACTGCGCCGGACATCATCGTGCGCAATGAGAAGCGAATGCTTCAAGAGTCGGTAGACGCTCTCATTGATAATGGTCGTCGTGGCCGAGCCATTACGGGTACGAACAAGCGCCCGCTTAAATCATTGGCCGACATGATCAAGGGCAAGCAGGGTCGTTTCCGCCAGAACCTCCTCGGCAAGCGCGTCGATTACTCCGGCCGTTCCGTGATCGTGGTCGGACCCACTTTGAAATTACACCAGTGCGGCCTGCCCAAGAAGATGGCGCTGGAGCTGTTCAAGCCCTTCATCTTCTCCAAGCTGCAGCGCAACGGCCTCGCCACCACCATCAAGGCGGCGAAGAAGATGGTCGAGCGCGAAGAAGCCGCGGTCTGGGACGCGCTGGAAGAGTGCATCAAGGAGCATCCGGTGCTGCTCAACCGCGCGCCGACCCTGCACCGTCTCGGCATCCAGGCCTTCGAGCCTATCCTGATCGAAGGCAAGGCGATCAACCTGCACCCGCTGGTCTGCACCGCCTTCAACGCCGACTTCGACGGCGACCAGATGGCCGTGCACGTGCCGCTGTCGCTGGAAGCGCAGCTCGAAGCGCGCGTGCTGATGATGGCGTCCAACAACATCCTGTCGCCGGCCTCCGGCGACCCGATCATCGTGCCGTCGCAGGACGTGGTGCTGGGACTCTACTGGATGAGCCGCGAGCGCATCAACGCCATGGGCGAGGGCATGACCTGCTCCGATGTCGCCGAAGTGCATCGTGCCTACGAGTCCGGCCAGCTCGACCTGCAGGCCAGGATCAAGGTGCGCCTGAAGGACTACGACGACGCCGGCAAGGAAATCTTCAAGCTGGTGGAAACCACGACCGGCCGCGCGTTGCTGTCCGAAATCCTGCCTCCGGGCATCCAGTTCAAGACCATTAATAAGACCCTGACCAAGAAGGAAGTCAGCCGCGTCATCAACTTCGTCTACCGCAAGGCCGGCACCAAGGAAACCGTGGTGTTCGCCGACCAGTTGATGTACACCGGCTTCCGTTTCGCCACGATCTCGGGCATTTCGATCGGAATCGACGA